>JBKDUK010000237.1:0-17004 GCA_046339535.1 Planctomycetaceae bacterium
TTCCAAGGAAGGATTTCCCATGAAACGTTTGCTGTTGTCGGCGGTCGCCCTCTGTCTGGCCTGCACGGCCACGGGTGCCCGGGCCCAGGAAGAACTGACCCCGCCCGCGAGCCCCGCGATCGACGCGGCGCTCTATCCCTCTCCCAAGCCCGACATCCCGGCTGAAGTGGGTTGGACCATGATCACCAACCCCGCCTTTCACCCCTACGAGATGACCTACGCCCACTCGTACCGGGCGTTGTATCCCCCGTACTACTACAAGAACTGCCATGGGCTCTCGTGTCTGCCCCTGGTTCCCAAGCCGCACCTCGTCGGCACTGAAGTCCGCGTGAAGTACCACAGCCATTACAAGCTGGGTTCGGGCTTCTGGTTCCGGCAACCCAAGAGCCACTACCACAACAACCAGGTCCATGATTGGTACCGGGGTTCGGGGTGGTGGAAGTAATCACCCGGCCCACCTCCTCTCAGGATGAGAACATGATCAAGAATTTGTGGACCATGGGGCAGGCTGCCCTTGCCATCAGCCTGTTCCTGTCGATCGGAGGCCCCAATCTGCGGGCCGATGATGTGCAGTTGATTGATTGCCGGACGGAAGGTTCGGGAACCGGGGCGCACAGCGCTGGCGGGGCGCGGTCGGGATACATCGACCCCACTCTGGGTCTGGGCGACTGCGACTCCTGCCAGGGAGGCGCTGTGGCTCGGGGACGGGGACGGCACAACGCTGCTTGCGGCTGCGACGTTTGTCGCGGGCATGGTGGTCGTGGCCGGGGACGGGGCGGTTATGGCCCGTACGGCCGCGGCGGTTCCAATTACATCGACGGTCTCTATGCCCAAGGGTATGGGGGCCGGGGTCACGGGTACGGCACCGACGGCTGTCCCACCTGCCGGCACGGACGTCGACATGGACAAGGTGACTGCGATGCCTGCCGCGGTGGCCATGCCGGCCGCGGACGCGCGGGAGATGGCTGCGACAACTGCCGCGGTACCCGCTGTGCCGGTCGCGGTTGCCTCGGTGGCGGATGCTACAAGCCCGTGGCTGGCTGGTACCAGGATCCGCGTGATTCCGAGGTCTACTCGGCCGTAGGATACAATGTTCCGGTGGCGGTTCCATTGCCTCCGGTGGTCAAGTATCAGTACCAATACGGTTGGGGTTTGCCCGCGAGCCGCCTGACTCGCGTCACCAACAGCTACCAGCGGTACTATCCCTACGAGCAGTTCACCCAGAAGGGTGGCCGGATTCCTGGTGGTCCTCCCGTGATCTACCAGCCGACCGACACGACCCAACTCGGTTTCTACTCGGTTCACGCCCCACGCTGGGTTCCCGTCAAGCGTATCAACAGCATCGGCTACTACTACGGGCGTTAACCCGCCCGAAGCGTCTCGCGTGCGACGGCTTCCCCCGGTTCGCTGAACTGGCCGGGGGAGGCAGGCGAGCCCTGTCAAAGGATCGCGACACGACCCGGCTGTCCTACCTGGACAGCCGGGTCGCTGCATTCTTTGGAGTCGGTTTCCCTGGCCGCCCCAGGGAAGAGAATCAGAGAAGCGATCCGGCAGCACCGGGACCTACAGCACCGGCGCGAACAGCAGCAGGGTCTGCTCACAGAGGATCTGCCATTTTCCGCGGGTCCGGAACCGGGCGAGATCGATGGCGACCGCGTCGCGCAGATCGTCGGCGAATTGCTCTTCGAGTTCACGGGCGGGACGGGAACCATACAGGGCCACGGCGACCTCGAAGTTGAGCAGCAGACTGCGGAAATCGAGATTCGGTGAGCCGACCAGCGACCAGTTCCCATCGATGGTCACTGTTTTGGAATGCAGGGGACCCTTCTGGTATTCGTGAATCTGAACCCCGGCCTGCAGCAGTTGTTCGTACCAGGCGCGACCTGCAGTCACCATCCACTGATGATCGGCGACTCCGGGAACCAACAGCCGGACCTGCACACCGCGCAGGGCCGCCGTTTCGAGGGCGGTGGCGAGGGCCGGGGTCGGAATGAAATACGAGGTCGCGAGAGTGATTCGCTGCTGGGCCTCGTTGATGGCCGCGAAGAACAGCGTCTGAAAAGCATCGAAGTCGCCGTCTGGTCCACCGGAGACCACCTGAGCGACGTCGCCCCCCGCCTCGGGGACCTGGGGATAGAGTTGCGGTTGGGTGAGCGCCTCGCCGGTGGCGAAGTACCAATCCTCGGCGAAGACCTGCTGCAGCTGCCCCGCGCCGGGACCGCGGAGACGCAGGTGGGTGTCGCGCCAGAAGCCCAGTTGCGGGTCACGTCCCAGGTATTCGTCCCCGATGTTCATTCCGCCGGTGAACCCCACCACGCCATCCACCACAACGATCTTCCGATGGTTGCGGAGGTTGATGGACCAGCGTTCCCGCAGGCTGGAACCGGGCAAGGCATTGGCCACCTGGATTCCGGCATCGCGCATGGGCTGCAGAAACCGCCTCCCCAGGAACAGCGAGCCAATGCCATCAAACAGGAATCGGACGGAAACTCCAGCACGGGCTTTTTCGATCAGCAAATCGCGCAACCGCTGACCCGTCTGATCTTCCCGCCAGATGTAATACTCGAGGTGAATCGACTGGCGGGCGGCGGCGATTTCCCGTTCGATCAGTCCGAGGGTGCGGTTGGTGTCGGCCACAATCTCGACGGCATTCCCATACGTGGCATGGAACCCGGAGACCCGGTCGATCAACTGCATCAGCCGCCGACCGGTGACATCTTCGGCCTCGGCAGGCAGCAGTTGATTCTGGGGGCGGCCCGCAAGCAGGGCGTCGAGTTCACGCCGGGCGAGCTGCTTGAGAGCCGCCCGGCGTTGTACCCGGTTGATGCCAAACAGCAGGAACAACAGCGAGCCCACATAGGGGAGCACGATGATGGCCATGATCCAGGCGACTGTCGCCACGCTTTGCCGGCGCCGCTGCAGGATGACAAACGGAACCAGCAGCAGCGTCAGCAGATAGCCTTCGACAATCAGCGTGATCCAGAGGGAACTCATCACCGGGGCATCCGGAACGGGAACAACACACAACCCGCGGAGCTCGTCGGGCAGACACCTTCAACATACCAAGTCCCGACTCCGATCGCGGATTCCAGGAGACCCCGGTTTGAGTCGCCCGGCGAACGGCGGGGGTGATATGCTCGACCGAGAGTCTGACAGACAGTCTGCACCACGCCCGACCCCACAAGGAACACCCACCGATGAAGTTCGCGATCTGCCAGGAATTGTTTGAAGACTGGAGCTGGGAACGGCAATGCCGGTTCATCGCCGAGGTGGGCTACCAGGGGATCGAGGTGGCTCCCTTCACATTGGCCCCGCGGATCACCGACGTTGACGCGGCCCGACGGCGGGAATTGCGGCAGGTGGCCGAAAACCACGGTCTGCAGATCATCGGGCTTCACTGGCTGCTGGCGAAGACGACCGGGCTGCACCTGACCACGGGCGATGCGGCGGTCCGGCAGGCGACCGTCGACTATCTGATCGCGCTGGGGGACGCGTGCGCCGATCTGGGCGGCGAGATCCTGGTGTTTGGATCGCCGGGCCAGCGCAACCTCGACTCGACGACGTCGCGCGAACAGGGTCTGGAGCGCGCCGCCGAAGTCTTCCGCGCCTGCATGCCGCGCTTCGCCGCGCGGGGCGTGAAGCTGTGCGTCGAACCACTGACGCCGCGCGAGACCAACTTCCTCACCACGTGCGCCGAGGCGATGGAGCTGATCGAGCGTGTCGATCATCCCCACTGCGTGTTGCATCAGGATGTGAAGGCGATGCTCTCCGAAGCCGAGAGCATTCCCGCGCTGATTCACAGATATGCGGGAAAAACAGGACATTTTCACGCCAACGACTCAAACATGCTCGGTCCCGGAATGGGTGTCACCGATTTTGGGCCGATCCTGGCCGCGCTGGAGGAGACGCATTACGACGGATGGGTCTCGGTGGAGGTGTTCGACTACACCCCCGGATGTGAGCGCATCGCGCGCGAGAGTCTGGCCACTTTGAAGCGCGGTTACCATCTGGGGAAATAATGTGGAAAACCGCCAAAAAGTGCTTGCACATTTTGGGGAATTGCTTACCATGGCCGCAGGAAACGCGTTGGTTGAATGGAATCTCACAGGCAGACACGGAACTCACTTCTGCATCAACAACATCCCGAGCGATTCAAGTTCGTGACAAGTTGATCGGAAGACGAAACACTGAGAAGTGACGAACAGGGTTCCGGGTGGCGTGTGAAGGGACAGGAGAGACGCGTTGGCCCGTCAAGGTTGGCGGGCTGTAGGATTTGGTTCTGCGTGACAACATCTCTGCAGTTTCACTTCGCCCGGTTCAGGCGGCAGAGCGGTTGCCACCCTTAGAGAAGAGAGGGATTCCTCCCATGGCCAAGAAAGCCGCGAAGAAGAAGGCTGCTCCCAAGAAGGCTGCCAAGAAGAAGGCCGCCAAGAAGTAATCTTGGGCGGCTCGTCGCGACTTTTGTCGCGACACCTGGTAACAACAAGCATGAAGCGGTCGAAACCTGTGTTCGACCGCTTCTGCTATTTTTGCAGACCCCCGCTGCCGTATCGTCGCGTCTGTTTGCGGTATTTCTCGCTTCACGCCCGCCTCCACTCACCCGGCCGCCGCTCCCTTTCCGACTCGCTGCCGGGCGATCGATCGTGCAGGTTGGCCTCGGACGGACCCGGCAACCGGCGCACCCCACGGTCATTCCCCCCGGCGACCATCGCGGGCCCCGCGAACCGATGCTCGTCGGCTCCACGCAGTCCCGCCGTAACCTCCCCCAGTCAACCCAGGCACGCCGCTCCGTTTCGATCCGCCACGCGGTGTAGTATCGTCCGCTGAATCTTTCCCGGAGAGATGCAGACTCTCCCGGTCTTTGTTCAACACGTCTGGCATCCTCACACAACGCCTCCACTCCAACCAAGTCTCCTCTTCTTCCCTGGCGAGACCCTGATGCGCTCTCCGAATACTCCCTGGTGTCTGCTGCTGTTGCTGGGCCTCGTTGTGACGGGCCCAGCCACAACTCTCGCTGACCCCCGCACTGCGGAACGCCAGACAGAAAACGTGCTGCTCGTCACGCTGGATGGCCTGCGCTGGCAGGAATTCTTTGGCGGGTGTGATGAAAGCCTCCTCTCGAAGGAAGCCGGCGGTGTGCGGGATGTTGCCGCTCTGCGACGCCGCTTCTTCCGCAATACGGCTGAGGAGCGCCGCGAGACATTGTTGCCCTTCCTCTGGAAGACCGTCGCCGCCCAGGGACAGATCTTCGGCGATGCCACCGTCGGCAGCAGTGTCCGTGTTACCAATGGTCTCTTCTTCTCATACCCCGGCTACAGTGAGATTCTCTGCGGATTCGCTGATCCGCGCATCGATTCGAATGACAAAAAGAACAATCCCAATGTGACGGTCCTTGAATGGCTGAACCAGAAGCCGCGTTTCAATGGACAGGTCGCCGCCTGGACCTCGTGGGATGTGTTTCCGTGGATCATCAACGCCGAGCGCAGCGGCATTCCCGTCGACTCGGGGTGGAATCCCGTCAGCCCACAGGTGCCCGACTCCCGCCGTGCGCTGCTGCAGACCCTCGCCGACGAGACCCCACACCTGTGGGACAACGTGCGGTACGACGCCTTCACGATCCAGGCGGTCTTCGACTTCCTTGAACAGCGACAACCCCGTGTGCTGTTTGTCTCCCTGGGAGAGACCGACGACTTCGCCCACGAGGGACGTTACGACCTGTACCTGGATGCGGCACGCCGCAACGACCGGATGATCGAACGTCTCTGGACGCAACTGCAGTCGTTGCCGCAGTACGCCGGCAAGACCTCGCTGATCATCACCACCGATCATGGCCGGGGTGATGACCGCGTCTCCTGGAAAAACCACGGCAAGGATCTGACCCAGGCGCGCTTCATCTGGACGGCGGTGATGGGGCCCGACACGCCTTCCCTTGGCACGCGCGAGAAACTCGAGGTCACCCAGAGCCAGATCGCCGCCACGGTCGCCCAACTGCTGGGGGAGGATTACCAAGCCGCAGTGCCGCAGGCCGGCACCCCGCTGCCCGGGATACTGCGCGTCCCCCAGGCATCACAACAGCCGGCAGACCGTTGATGTCGGGGGGGCTGGCGGCGTCTCGCCTTTTCGCGCGATGGACCGACCCAGCGCGCTGACGCGCGGCTTCCAGGGCCCATTCACTTCTGCCGCACATCGATACAGACGATGTCGTGGTCATCCCGTGCGAACAGACGCCCTCCGGAGATTGCGGGGGCCGTGCGGGTCTTCTCAAGCAACGGGCCCCGCCCCAACAATTCGAACCGCTGGGGATCAGCCCGCACCACAGCCAGCTCCCCCGTGATCGAGATCACGAAGAGTTTGCCATCAGCGGCCGTCAGGTTCCCCTTGCCAAAGCGCAATTCCTGCCATTTCCGCTCGCCCGTCCGCGGGTCGATGCAGGCGAGGTGGGTGACCGGGCCGGCACTCCCCACGTTGTCGAAGCCATACAGGACCCCCGCAAGGGCCACCGCCGTCTGCCATTCATTCCGGAAGGTGCTCTTGGGTCCCCAGGAGCTCCAACGGGGCTGCACTTCGTACCGGGCCCCCTGAGGCTTGAGGTCGAGCAGAACCGAACCATGGTTCTCACCCGCCGAAAGAAACACCCCGCCCTCGATCGCCAGCGGCGTGGCGATGTTGCAGGAGAAATCGGTCACGTAAGGGTAACTCCACAATTCGGTCCCCGATTGGGGGTCGAGTCCCAGCGCCCCCGCGCCATGGAAGACCACCACCTGTTTCCGCCCCCCCACTTCCAGCAGGGCGGGTGAGGAATAGCCGGCGGGAAAATCCTGCCCCGCCTTCCACGCGATCTTTCCGGTCCGGGTGTCGAGTGCCACAACTGTGGCCTCGGCCGCCCCAAGGGTCACGATCACCCGGTCTCCCACCACCAGTGGGGAACAGGCCATGCCATAGTCGGCCGGAGAAGCCTGCAACTGCTCGAGCAAATCGACCGCCCAGAGGGCCGATCCGTCCTGCAGCTTGAGAGCGGCCAGAGTCCCCTGCCCAGTCAGGGCGAAGACCTGATCTCCCGCCACGGTCGGGGTCGACCGGGGACCATCCCCCATCTGGTTGCGATAGGCGGCCGCAAGATCGGTCCGCCAGAGTTCTTTGCCCGTGTCGACCGCCAGGCAGACGGCCCATTGACGCCCCTCGCGCTGAACCAGCGTGAGCGCACGATCGGCCACCACCACCACACCCGACATGCCCACTCCGCCGGGCACCCGCCAGACCTCGGCAGGGCCCCCTTCGGGCCACTGGGTCAACAGGCCCCGCTCGGACGAGACACCCGTGCGGGCCGGCCCCAGTAATTGGGGCCAATCGTCGGCCCGGATGTCGCGGGTCAACACGAGGGCCACCAGACCCGGCAGCCACCACGATCGGCTCCAACAGCAGCGATGCATCGCAAAGTTCTCACCAGAGAGGAAACCGGTGACCCCAGCGGGAACCGGTAGCGGGAGGTGCCCACCCAAATCCTGGCCGACATCTCGGCCAGTCCAGACGGTAGTCGTCCCCTGGCAGAGGGTCAATGTGTCTGTGTTGAGACCCCGGTGCGGGTCGCTTGCGGTCCAGACTCGGGCGCCGTGGAGGGTTCAATCACCAACCGCGTTCTGCACAGTGGCCCCGCCCTGTGCTTCCCACCAGCGCAGCCGGCTGCTTTCATCCCCTCACCTGCCCACGATATACTGAGTTTTCCACGGAATGTGGCAGCGGTTTGCCGCTTTGCGGCTGTTCGTTCAGGGGATTCGGTTTGAGTCGTCCCAGTGCCTTTCTCGTCGTTCGCGACGGCCTGAAATACGGTGAGGTGTACCGCCTGATCCCGGGGCAGGTCACCCGGATCGGGCGTGCCCCCTCGAACGAGATTGTGATCACCGACGAAGCGTGCAGCCGCCATCATTGCGAGCTTTATGACCGCGACGGCATCTGGTTCGTGCGCGACCTCCGCAGCCGCAACGGGACCCGCATCGAGAACGAACTGTTGCAGGAAGAGACTGTCATCTGTCCGGGACAACGCCTGCGGGTCGGTGAATGCGAACTGGTCTTTACCTGTGACCTGTCTGAACTCTGCCCCGACGAGGTCGGCCAGGAAACCGACGAGCACCCCACCGCGCACCTGCCCCCCTCTCCTTCCACCGAACCCGAGCCAACCATTCTGGGGTCGGCGAATCGCAATCCCTACATCGGAGGAGACCGGACTCGCGAGGTGGAACCGTACCGGCCCGGCCGGGAACTGGCACAGCTGTATCGCATGGCGCTCGACATGGGCCGGGCGTCCAACGCCCAGCAGTTGGCCGAAGCGGTGTTGACCGGTCTGACCGCCGGGACCCCGGCTGACCTGGCCGCCCTGCTGTTGCTGCCGCAGCCCAGCGCCACCGCGGCCGACCCGGCTGATCTGCGGGTGGTTGCCTTCCGGTCCCCCGTCAATCAGGACTACCAGCCGGTCTCGGTGGGTCTGTCGTCGCGGGTCCTGAAAAACTGGGAGGCCGTGCTCGCCACCGACACCGAAGAAGACAGCCTGCTGCGCGAGCGGGACAGTCTGGGGGAATTGTCGGCCAAGAGTGTGATCTGCTCCCCGATTCGTCACGATAGCAAGATATATGGACTGATTCATCTCTATTCGACCAATCCCACGCGGCAACTGGGTGAAGACGACCTGCAGTACACGTTGGCGGTGGCCGACCAGTGCGCGGGGGCCCTCGACCAGATGCTGCGGCAGGAACGTCTGGCCGAGGGATTGGCCAAACTGCGGGACGACAACGCCAAGCTGCGCGAGCAACTGGGGATCGAAAGCGATCTGGTGGGGAACAGTCCGCAGATGCAGACGTTGAAGGGGAAGATCGGACGGATCGCCCCGACCGACTCCACCGCCTTGATCCGGGGCGAGAGTGGAGTGGGGAAGGAACTCGTGGCGCGGGCGATTCACCTCTCGAGCCGCAGACGGAACGGTCCGTTCGTCTGCATGAACTGTGCCGCCCTGACTGAGTCCCTGCTGGAAAGCGAACTCTTCGGACACGAGAAGGGCTCCTTCACCGGAGCCACCACGCGCAAGATCGGCAAATTTGAGCAGGCCCATCGGGGAACGCTGTTCCTGGATGAGGTGGGGGAAATGGGGCGGGGGATCCAGGCGAAGTTCCTGCGGGTCCTGGAGGGACATCCGTTCGAACGGGTGGGGGGAGCGACTCCCGTGGCGGTCGACGTGCGGGTGGTGGCCGCCACCAATCGGGATCTGGAAAGCGCGGTCGAGGCGGGACTGTTCCGGAAAGATCTCTACTTCCGGCTGCAGGTCGTGGAACTGGTGGTGGAACCTCTCCGCGAACATCCGGGAGACATTCCCCTGTTGGCGGACCATTTTCTGAAACGTTTCACTTTGAAAACGGGGCGGGAGATTTCCGGCTTCACCCCGGGGGCCATGGACCGGCTCTGTGGCTATGACTGGCCAGGAAACGTGAGGGAACTGCAAAACACCATCGAGCGGGCGGTCGTGTTGTGCCTGGGGACCCAGATCGAGGCTCATGAGATTCAGTTCTCGGGCCTGGGGGGACAAGAGCCAGTGCGCGGAGACGCGCCGGGATCCGGTTCTTCGCCTCACGGCGACATCTCTCTGGACCAACTCGAGCAACAGCACATCCTGGGGGTTCTCGACCGGACCAACTGGAACAAGTCGCAAGCCGCCCAGATTCTGGGAATCGAACGGTCGACGCTCGATCGGAAATTGAAGCGGTACCAGATCGGCCGACCGGAGAAATGAACCGTCGGGCCCCAATGGGTGGGGCGCCAGATCACGTTCATGACTCTCCCGGCGGCGATTGGCTGTGGCGACGCCGGGACAACTCTGCCGACCGGGAAAGACTGGGCAACTGTGCCGGGCGGGGGACAGGTCTCTGTCTTTCTGAGGGGACCAAATCCGGGAAAATCGGCACCCCACGAAATTTTTTGTTTGACATCCGCAATTTCCCGTTGAAAATGGGGAGATTGATGCGTTTTTCGTCGAAAAAACGCTCTCTTTTCACAGAACCCCTCGGGGGTTCCCCCGGTGGATGGATCCTTGGGGTCAGGTGCTGAAGTTCGGAACCACACGCCAGCGGGGCGCTGGTTGGTTCCTGCTCCACTTCAGCGGCAGCAGAGGATGCTGCCCCACGTTGCCGGAGTGGTACAGCCGTCTGAAGTCGAGCCCAGGGTGGGCGCATTTTCAGATGGGCGACTCGAATGTTCTGATGGAGATTTGTTACATGCCGAAGGACGTTGCAGACGACCTCGACCACACCATGGATGAACTCGACCTCGAATACGACGACGGTGCGACGTTTGACCTGGAAGAATTCATGGCCTTGGGCATCAATCCCTCGGCACCCACCACCGCCCGTCCAGGATCCGAGGAAAAGGTGATGATGCTGTCGGCCCGGTACGCGGCCGGCATGCCTCTGTGGCACGAAGAAGATTGCTACGATCACGGTCCGAACGAACTGCAGCTGATGGGAAATCACGGCTTGGCCATCCCCTCGGCGCCGCTGATTCCCCTCGACGAGTCCGAAGAAGAGGAACTGTAAACCCGAGCTGTCGGGCCCCATCGCGGCTCGACCACAGCCCCGATTTTCAGACCGCAGCCCGTTTCGACGGGCTGCGGTTTTTTTACCCCCATCCCAAGTCTTTCCGCCGAGCGCAAGCAGTTGGCGCATGCCTGGCCGAAATCCGACCGGGGGGAGCGGATACCGTGCCGAACCGGGGCAGCCGCGATCGACTGTGACCGAATCCCGCCCGGGATCGCTGATTCGAAAAGTCAGTTCCCGACAGATCGGGACGTTCAGGCGGGCATACCACGCCCGACCGGACTACTTCGCACCACCCCGCTGCAGCCGCAACAGATTCGACTCGGTCCGCAGGTAAATCGCACCCCCGGCCACCGCGTACGACGCGAAGGTTCGCTCACCCACCTGACTGCGGGCCACCTCGCGGAATTCCCGTCCCGGCTCAATCACCAGCGTCTCCCCGGCCTCACTCTGCACGTAAATCCGTCCGTCCGCCCAGGTCGGCGAAGACGAATAGGCCCCCCCAATCCGCTGCTGCCAGACCGACTCGCCGCTTCCCGCTTCGACGCAGCTCATCACCCCATCGTCACTGACGAGGTACAGCAGGTCGTTGATCAACAGTGGCGAGGGATTGAGAGGCACCCGCTTGGTCAACTTCCAGGCGAGGTGGCTGTCGGTCACGTCACCCCGCGCTCCCGCCAGTCGAATCGCCAGCAGGGTCGGCGAATCGTACCCCGTGCAGACAAACACCATCCCCTGCCCCGCCACAGGACGCGGGACCACCGAATATCCTCCCTTGTAACGCACCCTCCAGATTTCTTCGCCCGTCTGCGGCACCAATCCCACCACGGCATCCGCCCCGGAACTGATCACCTGCGTCTGCCCCTCCACTTCAACCAGCAGCGGAGTACAGAACGCGAATCCCTTCACCGGTTCCAGACTCCGGTTGTACCGCCATTTCTCTGTGCCATCGCGACGATCAAGGGCCACCACGAACTGGGCATCGGCTCCGTCGCAATTGAGGATCAGCAGGTCTTCAAACAATACGGGAGATCCCCCATTGCCATGCACGGGCTGATACTTCAGAGCGGTGGTCTTCCAGACCACCGTGCCATCCCGCTCCAGACAGGCGGTCCCCCAGGTGCCAAAATGCACATAGAGCCGCTTGCCATCGGAAATGGGTGTTGCGCTCGCATGGGAATTCTTGGGATGGACCCGCTGACCAGCCGGCTGCTGGAACAACTCCTGGCTCCATTCCAACCGGCCACTGGCCTCATCCAGACACACCACCCGCAGCGACTGGGCCGGCGGATCCTCGTCTCCCTCCGGAACCGCGGTGGTCAGATAGACCTGCCCCCCCACCACCACGGGCGAAGACCAACCCTTGCCCGGAATGGCCTGCTTCCACACCAGGTTCTCGGTCTCACTCCAGCTCTCGGGCAGTCCCGCAGCCGAGGCATGCCCCTGACCTCCCGGGCCGCGAAACTCCAGCCAATCTTCCCCCCGCGCCGACGGCGAAAGGATCCCCAGGATCAACACCAAACACCACGGGCAGAGGCGACTCATCGGCTCACTTCTCCTGGTTGACGGTGCAGCCCGCGCACGGACCGCACCAAACACATCCGAGAATCTTCCCGGGGAGGGGGTGCCTCCCGCCTCGACGCAACTCAGGCATCGGCTTCCTGGACCGCGACGATTTCCATCTTCTGCAGCCCCTTGGGCAGCGGCACATCCACCTGGTCGCCCGGCTTTTTGCCCAGCATCGCCTTCGCCAGCGGACTGCTGGTGAGGATCTTCATCACATCGCCGCTGTAGTCTTCTTCGCCAGGACCGACAAACTGGTACTTGTCTTCCATCCCATTCGAGAGGTTGCGCACAGTGACCACCGAGCCAAACACCGCGACCCCCTTGGGGAGATCCTTGGGATCCACGATATACGAAGCGGTCAACTTCGCCTTCAGGCGGTTGATCCGGGCCTGCAACAGCCCCTGCGCCTCACGCTGGCCGTGATACTCGGCATTCTCACTGAGATCCCCCTCGGCCCGGGCCTCGGCGATCTTTTCAGCGATCTTCGGCATCTCGACATCTTCGAGGTGACGGATTTCCTCGCGCAGCTTGTCGAAGCCCTCGCGTGTCGTCGGGATGCGGTCCATGGCCTGATTCCTCCCCAAAGACACACCGCGCCGGCCCGCGAGTCTGTGCGTCTTGTCAGATCCTCAAAACAGAACGACTGGCGGAGTCACTCACCCGAAGCCCGAGAGACCTACCGGCTCTCCTGGCTTCCATCGCGAGTTCTCCCGCCAGCCACAGTCGCCGTATTATGTCGGGTGATGCCACCCAGTGAAAGCGTCTGCGCGGTACCCGGGTCAAAACCGACCACATCCCGAACCCGGCTTCCGAACCTGACTTCAGCTCA
Organism: Planctomycetaceae bacterium; assembly: GCA_046339535.1. GTDB lineage: Bacteria > Planctomycetota > Planctomycetia > Planctomycetales > Planctomycetaceae > UBA10511. The sequence continues at coordinate 12,970 of JBKDUK010000237.1, forward strand.
AAGTTCTTGAGACAGGGACCCTGCGCAAACTCCCCAATCCCCTCAGCCTAACGGGCCGATTCGTCTTTGGGGGTTAACCGCCCGTCCAGGTACCGCTCAAACCCCAGTCGCAACGTGACGGAACGGGATTGCCAGCTTCGCCGCGCTTCTGCGGTTTCCAAGTCGACACCGGCTTCGGTACACCACCACGCCGCCTGGGCCGCAACCGCCGCATCGACCCCTGCCAACTCCAGGCGGTCGAGCAGCGGCGACAGCTCTCCGCCCGACAGTGCCCAGGCCCGACCGGCAATCTCCCGTGCCGCGGTCCCGCGCCCATCCCCATCCACATCCAGCCAGATCGCGCCGCTGATCCCCAACGTGTGCGGCTCGAACCGGGGATCGGTCGGCTGGTAGGGGCGGGCCGTCTTCCAATGTGCCCCGGTCACCCCTGGCCCCAGGGCCACCAGGACGAGGTGCACATCGTGGCGGGGCCTGGGAATCCGCCAGTGATCACTCCAGAGCACCCCCGGTTCGGCGGAGCCGGCCGCCCGGTTCGCCGTCACCCGCTGTTCTCGCAGCAGCTCACCATTCGCGTAAAGTCGCACGGTGTGGACGGCACACCAGGCAGGCCCCAGCACGCGCAGGTGGCAATCCAGCTCGTCGCGCACGGCAGGGACCACATCGCCGGGTCCGAACCGATCGTCCACCTGCAGGTCGGCCAGCAGTCCATACGAGACCAGCACCCGCCCCTGGGCAAGGCTTGTCGCCGCCTCGACAACAGGAAGATTGTCAACCTCATCGTCAGCCACCCGGATGTAGGTGCGCGCCTGTCCGATGATGTAGCGTGACACATCGTGGGAATCGCTCGCCCCCACCGGTGTGATGGCCTGGCCCGCGTTGAGCTGCGTCATCCAGTCGTGCACCAGCCGCAGGGGATCCGTCTGGATCGCTCCGGAATTCACCACCTCCATGGCATTGGCCCGCAAGACGCGGTCCTCCCGAAGCTGCCCCACTCCTGCGTGATAAAACCTCGCTCCGAACGGGCGAACCCCGGCATGGAGATCGCGGGCATGATTCAGGATCACCACCCGCACCTGGGGAGTTGACTGGATCGAGCGAAACAGGTCACGCCAATCCGCCGTCCGATGGTCGGGAACTGGCCCCTCGGGCAGGACGGGCCAGATGTTGAAATGCCCATGCGGAGTCGTGACTTCATTCCCCACAACGGGGGTGAACCACCGCCGGACTCTTGCTTGCCGCGCAAACGGCTCGTGGTCGACATGCCGGTTGTGATCGGTGGCGATCGGCAATTCGATCCCCTCCCCCGCAATCGTCAACATCCGCTCCTCGACCGTCGCATCACCGTGCCCAGAATGCGTCAGCGTATGCACATGCGGATCGCAGGCGATCCAGCCGGAAGTCGCCACCTCCCGCCGGATCCTCATGATGACCGCCGGGTTTTTCCCGGGCGACACCGTCACCACCCGGCTATCGAGCGAGTATTCGAAACCTCGACCCGCCGACAACGTCCATTCACCGGGGGAGAGATGCACCTCGAACTCACCACCGCCGCTGTAGACCACGCCCGTCCGCACCGCGAGCCGTTCCTCGCGGCCGGCAAGGACCGGCTGCAACACACCCTCCGCATCGGCAATTGTCAGCCGGCCGGGCAGAGGTTCGCCCGTCTGCTCGTCCTCAATTCGCACCCGCAGCCGGGCCTGGCGCAGAAACTCCTCCGCGGCTGGTTCCAAAAGCTCCACGGCACCAACCCGTATGTCATCGACCGCGGTCGAACCCGGCCCCGGCGCAATCGTGAGCGCATTCTCGCCGGGACGGAGCGTTTCCGGAGGGATCGTCAACAGACGGATCTGATCGTTCTCGTCGGCCACCAGGGATCCCAGTTCGCGATCATTGAGCCGTACGTCCCATGACTGCCGAACATCGACCTGTCGCAGCCGCAAGGTGCGCCACGTGGTCCCCTCAGGAATCACAAACCGCAGGGAGAGCTGGTTCGATTCGGGTTGTTCCGGGAAATCGGCCCACTCCCGTTCCCCTTCGCGCCGCAGGTGGTGAAGTTGGGCGTCCAGCAGCAGACTCGGCGGGGTCGCCGGGTTCGCTTCAGCTCCCAAACCGACAGCGGCGGCCAAGAGGCAGCCGACACCCAACAGCCATCCAGCGCCCCACTCGCGACCCAGACAGCGCAACAAACGACTCCGGAGCGGGCGGCTGAACATGATTGCGGTTCTCGCGGTCGTCGGACGGATCACGGTCGGGCAAGCGGGGCCCCACCCACGTCGCGCACCAGACGTTCCACACCGGTCGAAATCCGGTCTTCGATATCGCCGGCCCAGCGGAGCGCGGGGCGACCGTATTCGAAGAGATTGAAGCCCCCCTCGTAACCCCCCTCTTCCCAGACTCGCCGGGAGGGGATGTACGAGATCATGTCGTCGGCATAGCCGCAGACCCAGGTGACCGGGCCATACTGCTGCTTGAACTTCAGGGCGTAATCCACCACGGTCTCGGCCCCCATCCCAATCATCAGCAGCTCATTGCCGAGCCGCCAGGCGTGCAGGGGATAGGGGTACGCCGCTTCGAACTGTTCACCGGCATCGAGTTTCTTCAACAACCGCGTCGCCCATCGTGCCTTGATCCCGTTGTTCTCGCGCACCTCTTTTTCGAGCTCGGCCCGGGTGACCACCTGCAGATAGGGAAGGTCGATCAGCGAGAACGAGGTTCGCAATCCCCCCGAGACGGGAGCCTGGGGGCTGTCGAGCGCCTGAAACACTCCTGCGGCCAGTTGTTGGCCGTATTTTTCGCACAGTTCGACCTTCCGGCGAGGCAGGGGATTCTGATCGCCGCCGCAGGTGTTGACGAACATCGCCAGGGCCTGGGGATATTTCTCTTCGATCAGCAGTTGGGCAAACCCCGGGTAGTCGCCACACCAGGTCATGAAGCTGAGGGTGGTGGGGTGACAGGCATAGCCGAAGACGATGGCCACCACTTCCCCCCCCGGCCGGGAGACCCGGATGACGGGCACGGTGTGATCGACCGGACCAACGAGGGGCGTCCCCTGTTCGAGCAGTTGCGGGACGTCGGCCTCGCGATTGTTGCGGCGATTGACGGCAAACGTGGCCCGCCCCTGGCTGGTGTGCAACTGGGCCGGGGCGAGTTGCCGCAGGGCGTCAGCCACCAATTCGACCGTCCGGTCGATCATGGTGCGGGTGTAGGCGGCGACCAGCTCTTCCTGGTCCGCCTCAACCGGGTAATAGTCGATGAGATCGTCACCAAGGCGAGGCCCGCAGTGATTGTGCGAAAAGGTGAACATCACCTGCCGTCGCTCGAGGCCGAATTCGGACTTGAGACGGGCGAAGACAGGATCGCTCATGCTCTTCGGAACACCCTGGAAATCACTGGTGATGAGCACAGCCCGCTCACCTCCCGCAGCCTCGAGGGCGAGTGCCTTCATCCAGAGCTCGTGTAGTTTGCCATCGGGCGCCCGCTTCGACCCATACCCGGCGAGCCAGACCGAGGTCTCGGGGGTGATGGAGCGCCTGGCGACGCCCGCCTTCCAGGGGGTCTCAGCAAGGAGCAGACGAGGGGCCGTCATCAGCAGCAGGATTGCCGCAATGCAGCGCACGCTCCAGGCCGGTGACAACACGAATGGGACCTGCATGCGACCTCCCGCCAAACCGAGGGAATCGAATCCAACCGGAGACGAGCGCGATGCTGGTCGGGTTGATCGTTCATTGGTACCGGGTCAGCTGCGGCACAGCAAGCGGACCGGGAGAGCCGAGGAGTCACCGCACACAGGCAGTCAAGGTGACCAAAAGAGATATGCGGAGGTGGCCCGGTGGATTGGGAGAAAGGAAGAGCGCAAAAAACACCCCGTCAGGGGATACCTGACGGGGTGTTGAGAATGAACCCGGCGATGACCTACTTTCGCACTGGTGGGCACTATCATCGGCCCCAGAAGCTTAACTGTCGTGTTCGGAATGGGAACGAGTGTTTCCTTCAGGGTATGTTCACCGGGAAGACCTGCAGGCACTGACTGTCTTG
>JBKDUK010000238.1:0-3805 GCA_046339535.1 Planctomycetaceae bacterium
GGGGGTGGAGAAGCTGCAGTTCTCGGACACGACCGTGGTGATCGTGGGGGCGGGGAGCGAGTATACGACGATCTCGGCGGCCATCACGGCCGCGTCGGCCGGGAATACCGTCCTCGTCGCCGCCGGAACCTACTCCGAAAACCTTTTGATCACCAAGTCTCTGAAGCTTGTCGGATCCCAGGCTGGCGTCAAGGCGACTGGTTCGGCCCGCACCGGGGGCGAGACGTTGATCGACGGGACGGCGGCCAGTTCGAGCTTTGTGATCGATATTCAAGCCGACAATGTGACAATTGACGGCTTTTCCATCAGTCCGCGCATTCCTGCCCGGGATGCCATCAATGTGCGGACGAATGTTGCCTCGACCAAGCCGGGGAATGCCTCTCTGGCCTATCGGGCCAACATTACTCTCCGCAACAACTGGATCTACTCCAGCTATGGCACAACCGCACAGCAACAGGGGATCACCCTGGGCGAATCGATCGACAATGCCACGAAGTCGGTCAGTGCCGAGATTGCCAACGTCACAATCGAGCGCAACTACATCAACATGGTGTCGAGCGCCACAACGGGCGGTCCCCGCGGCGTGATCCTGACCAACATGTTCCGCGATGGGTCGGCGGCGCTGAGCTATTCCAATCTGACGATCGATGACAACACGATCTTCGCAACCAACACGCCTCTGAGTGTGCCCCAGGTGCGCACGCAATTGACGGGTGCCACGATCACCCGCAACACGTTCGGCAACGCTCGCAGCGGAATCAGCATCGCCTCGACGATGTCCAACAGCACGTTCAACAACAACACGGTCCAGGATATCTCCGCCGGCTCGGGCGCATGGCTCTGCCTGGTCAACTCGACCGCTGACGGCAACACATTCCGGCGGATTGGCGGATCGGGATTGGTGCTGGCTGGCGGGAAATCTTCGGACCCCACCTACTACGCTGCCTCGTCCAATTCAACGATCTCCAACAACTCATTCACTTACAATGACGTGACGGCGACGGGTTATGTCGCGGCATTGAACGTCGAGCCAGGTCTGGCTGCCGATGCGTCCTCGGTTGCCGGGACCACCGGTGTGCTCGCCGCTTCCATCACGCTGTCTGGAAACACCTTCAGCAATTCGAATTTCAATGCCGGTTTGCCTGCCGTGGCAATCGCGCAGCGAAGTACCGGCACGACTCTCAATGCCGTCAATGCCACGCCGAATGTGTTCAACGGCGTCGCGCTGACCGGAACGACCACGACCGCCAATCTGTTGTCGATGGCCGATCAAGTTGCCGACTCGGTTGATGCCAGCAATCTGGGCACAGTCACCCTCAAATCCGGAACTGTGTTCGTCACCGCCAACAGCTTCTGGGCGGCTTCTTCGACGACGGCTCCTGATGTCCAGCGGGGCGTCACGACCGCGTCGACTGGAAACACGGTCTTCGTCGGCCCCGGCACTTACACCGGCGCCGTGCTGATCGACAAGACCCTCACGGTGAAGTCCACTGCTGGCGCCGCGTCGACCACGATCCAGGGAGCTTCGACCGACCCAAGCGGCCCCTATGCCGTGCGAATCGCCGCCGCCAATACCCGAGTCGAAGGCTTCACGATCAGCAATCAGAACTCCGCCAATGGCCGGGCGATCGCTCTCTCGGGCTACAGCGGTGGCTCGATTGTCGACAACGTCTTCGTGAATTCGTACCGCGGAATTCAGGGAAACTACTACGGATCGCCGACCGACCTGACCGTCACCGGGAACACCTTCCAGGGTTCGGTCAGCTATGGAATTTCGGGCACCGACAATGTGTCTTTCCTCGACCTGAGCGGTAATACCTTCAAGACCTCGGTGGAGGGGATTGGCTTGGGATCCGGCGTGAGCATCGTCGGAAACGCACTCAGCACCACCGACGATTTCCTCGACCTCATCAGCGTCCAGAATACCTTTAATGACTCATCGACCGCGGCCTCGCTGCTGACCGGCGGATATGCCGTGAAGGACTACCGTGCCCCTGCGACGGTCTATGTCAACGTGGGTGGTTCGCTGGACAACGCGGTCGATACGGCAGCGTCCGGTGACATCATCGTGGTCTGGCCCGGGCAGTACACAGGCGACGTGTCGGTTGCCCAGGCGGTGACCCTGCGGCCAGTCGGCCCCAGCCAGGTGGAGATTGTCGGCGATCTCACGTTCACGGGTTCCGCCGGTGCCACAATCAGCCTCGGTGTCGACTCCCCCTATGCGGGACGAACCGAGTCGTTCCTCCATGCCACAGGCAGTATCGACCTGACCGGCGCGACGGTATCGGTGACTGGCGGCGGAGCGGACGCCGTTCCCACCGAACGGATCTCGTTGATCACCGCCGGAGGCACGATCTCCGGGACCGGGTCGCTCAATGAGTCGGCTCTGACCCTCGGCAGCAACTCGTTCGTCTACGACGTTTCGGGGAGTGAGATTGCCCTGCGGGTGGGAACGACGATCACGGTGACGGCGGACGATATGTCCTACGACACCGAAGCCTACGATCTGGCGACGTACACGATCACCCCGTCGGGTGGTACGGAGACCGAAGGCCCGCTGGATTCGGTCAGCCTGGTGGCGACCTACTACGTGTCGGATGGATTGGGTGGCTGGACGGCCCTGGCGGGTGCCCCGACCAATGCCGGTTCGTACAAGTTGATTGTGACCTATGCGGGCAGCAGCAACTTTGCGTCCACGTCGGCTGAGGACACTTTTGCGATCTCGGCCCAGGTGCTGACTGTAACGGCCACCGCGACCAGTCGAATTTATGATGGTACCGCTGTCGCAACAGTCACTCTCGATGACGACCGGGTTGACGGCGATGATCTGACCGTCAGCTACACTTCGGCGACGTTTGATACGAAGCATGTCGGCACCGGCAAGACGGTGACGGTCTACAACCTGAGTCTGAGCGGTCCCGACGCTGCCAATTACACACTCGCGGCGACTGAGATCACCACGACGGCCGATATTACCAAGGCGGCGATCACGGTGACGGCGCAGACGCAGACCCGGACGTATGACGGGACCACCGATTCGTCGGTGAATCCTGTCCGGACGGGAACGATCTTCACCGGAGACTCGGTGACCACTGAGGCGACCCAGGCGTTCGACACCAAGAATGCTGGAACCGGGAAGACGCTGACGGCGAGCGGGCTGGTGATCAGCGACGGAAATTCAGGCAACAACTACGACGTGACGTACGTGCCTGACACAACCGGTGAGATCACCAAGGCGGCGATCACGGTGACGGCGCAGACGCAGACCCGGACGTATGACGGGACCACCGGTTCGTCGGTGAATCCTGTCCGGACGGGAACGATCTTCACAGGAGACTCGGTGTCCACCGAGGCGACCCAGGTGTTCGATAACAAGAATGTCGGGACCGGGAAGACGCTGACGGCGAGCGGGCTGGTGATCGATGACGGAAATTCGGGGGGCAACTACGACGTGACGTACGTGCCTGACGCGACCGGCGCGATCACCAAGGCGGCGATTACAGTGACGGCGCAGACGCAGACCCGGACGTATGACGGGACCACCGGTTCGTCGGTGAATCCTGTCCGGACGGGAACGATCTTCACGGGGGACTCGGTGACCACTGAGGCGACCCAGGCGTTCGACACCAAGAATGCTGGGACCGGGAAGACGCTGACAGCGAGCGGACTGGTGATCAGCGACGGAAATTCGGGGGGCAACTACGACGTGACGTACGTGCCTGACGCGACCGGCGTGATCACCCAGGCGGCGATCACGGTGACGGCACAGACGCAGACCCGGACGTATGACGGGACCACCGGTTCG
>JBKDUK010000239.1:0-2005 GCA_046339535.1 Planctomycetaceae bacterium
GACGAGCTCCATCCACGCTGACGATTGTCTTCACCCCCAGTTGCACCAGGCTGTCGAACCCCTCGGCACCCTGCGGCTCGCTGCCGGAATACACACGCGACGAAACCGCAAAGAGGTTGTGCAATCCGGCAGGCTCCGGCAGAACCCGGTGTGGAATCGGATCGGTCGTCGATCGGGCCGACTCTTCAGGCCCGCCCTGTCGCTGCGGCTGGGACTGAGTCTGGGGCTGTCCGGTCGTCGACGAAATGGCTTTCGAACTGGTCGTCGGAACGGGAGTCGAGAGAGGCGTTTCCGGGGCGACCAGGGATGGTGGCTTCGAATCGGCCGACGGATCGTGGCAGCCGACAGCCAGGCCGGCGAGTGCCAGCACGACCATCACGGCCCCCCTTCGGCTGAGGCAGACAGGAAGAACCATAGCGATCCACGGAGTGAGGGAAGTCATTCGACACAGTGGTCCAACCATCGGTTGGACCAGGAATCCGAACAGGACGGCTCGGGCACAACCGCGACCATCCCGCATCCAGATCGATTCAGTCTGACCGATTTGTCTGTCGACCTGAAGTCCAGGTCCATCGCGCTGGGGACCGACCCATCGGCGAGCGACAACCGACACGTCCCACCAACCCGGCTGGGGGCTCATACCGGTCGCAGCCTTCCACACTCCCTGGAAATCCCGGGTTGCAGGAACACAACCAGACTCAAACAGAATGAGCTGTCGACCAACCGGCAGAGCGACCGGCCTCTCTGGCTGGCCGGCCGATCGCGGGATGGACAAGCTGCAATGGCACGCGGAACACCCAACAGTGGCAAGCATTTGCGCAATAATGGTCTTGTGAGCTTTTCTCGATTGAACTAAGACACCGTGACCGGTGAACAGGTTTCTGCCACGCATGTGGAGTGGCACCCAGGGAAGGGTGTTGCCTGTTCGGAAAGACGCCTGAAACAGGTTGTGAACTCAAGGATGAGACTGTTCGTCACCGGGGGGGCCGGATTTATCGGCAGTCACGCCGTGCGCCGCTTTCGCGAGGCTGGGCACGAACCCTGGGTCTATGACAATCTCTCGACCGGTCACCGCAGCGCAGTGGCCGATTTCCCGCTGTTTGTGGGCGATCTCGGCGATGAGCAGACCCTGACGTCTGCTCTCTCGTCCACCCGTTTCGACGCAGTTGTCCACTTCGCCGGCGCCGCCCTGGTGGCCGAATCGATCCGCGAACCTCTCCATTATTTCGCGCAGAACACGTCCCGTGGTGTGACCCTGCTGACAGCCATGCACCGCCAGGGAATCAACCGCCTGGTCATGTCCAGCACCTGTACCGTTTATGGTCAGCCGCCAGGGGACATGGTGCGGGAAGATTCTCCGCTGGCCCCCATCAATCCCTACGCCCGCAGCAAGCTGGCGCTGGAATGGTGCGTGGCCGACTGTGCTGCCGCGTTTGGTCTCGGGGCGGTCGTGCTGCGGTATTTCAATGCCGCGGGAGCCCACCAACGGGGGGACCTCGGGGAGGATCACACTCCTGAAACACATCTCATCCCGAATGCCCTGCGGGTGGCCCTGGGCCAGGAACAGTGTGTCCACGTCTGTGGAACCGACTACCCGACCCCCGACGGAACCTGCCTGCGCGATTACGTCCATGTCGAAGACCTCGCCGAGGCTCACCTGCTCGCCCTGGAGCAGATCGTTCCCGGGCGGTCGGTGGCCTGCAACCTGGGAAGCGGGTCTCCCCATTCGGTTCAGGAAGTGATCGAGCAGTGCCGACGGGTGACCGGCATTTCGATCCCGGCGCAGCTCTCTCCACGGCGACCAGGCGATGCCGCCTCACTGTTCGCCGACACCCGGCGGGCCCGCGAACTGCTCGGCTGGGAACCCCGGTACTCATCTCTCGACAACATCGTCGCCTCGGCGTGGGCCTGGCATTCCCGGCATCCGCCCGGTTACTGCGAACCCCAGCACAGTCCCAGCACGATCCCGTGCGTGTCCCGCCACTGCCGCTCGGGCCGGGCTTGG
>JBKDUK010000240.1:0-78182 GCA_046339535.1 Planctomycetaceae bacterium
ATTCCTGCACGTCCCAGTCGATCTTCACACCGGTCCCGTCGATGCAGAGGCGGGTCGCCTCGGCAATTTCGGGGCCCACACCATCACCGGGGATCAACGTCACGTGGTACATCGTCGCAAGTCTCGAAGAGGAGGGAGAAAGGAGGGGTCGCGGAGGCGCACCGGGGCCACAAAAACCGGGGCCCCGTAGGTCTGGCGAGGGTAGCCGATGCCCCGGGGGGTTGCAACGGGTTGGGGGTTGGGCTGGCGGCCACACTGTGGAGACCAGACTCTCCCGGCGGGGGAGGCAACTCAGCCCAGATCCGAACCGGGCAGGGCCCGCCGGAACCATTCGGGAAGCCGTTCCGGGGGAAGCTGGAGTTCCCGTGTTCCATCGGGGAGATATTCGGCCAGCCAAATCGGCTCTGCCCCGGAATTGTCGAAAATGAAGGCACGGGTCGCGTAAGCCACCGCGTCCGGGAGCAGGTCGAGGCTGCGGCGATAGCGCTCGATGACCTTCTCCGGGGGCACATCATGTCCCCCTTCACGGACTCTGGACTGCACCCGGCGGATATTCAATTCGGCCGACTCAGTCGCCACAAAATAGAGATAGGTGCGGTAGCCCGTACTTGCCGCCTCCGCCAGGAACAACACCTTGGAACGGTGGGACATCACCGTCTCGAACGAAAACGACCGCCGCACCGCCAGCAACTCCATCCGCAGGAAGTCCACGAGCGACGCGGCGACGTACGAGTCGACCGCCGTCTGTGGGGCGTGCAGGATCCCCTGTTCGAGACTGGCGGCGGCGAAAAATGGATGCGAATCCGGCAGCCGACCCAGCCCCTGCAACTGCCCGGCCAACTCCTCACGCGACAGACGCAATCCAAACCGATTCAAATCGATTCCGGCCGCGCTCAGGTCGCGTTGCAGGTTGTCGGCGTTGAGGAATTCATGCAGGGAGAACAGACCGGCCGGCCCGCCATGCTCCTTCGACAATTGGCGGGCCAAAAGAGATTTGCCCGAACCATTCGGACCGGCGAACATCCGCAGCCGGGGGGTCTGCCCCGTCATGATGCCCCTCGTTTGAGCCGCGACGGCTCCGCCGGCTCCAACACCACCTGTCCCTGGTTCCAGACGGGCAGAGGATGACCGGCCAGCGCGGCCGCCTCGGCCGCCGCTCTCCCCACGCGGTGCAGTGCCTCGCGCAACGCGGCGGGGGTCTCCGCGCTCCGGCCCTCGTCGCTGCCAGGCGCTTCCTCGGGCAGGGCCTGCCTGGCTTCCGTCTGGAAGAGCTTGCGCCAGTCTCGGAAGGCGGGGTGGGTAGCCGGAACACCGTGCAACTGCAGAAACAGGTCCAGAGCCCGTTCGAAGTAATGGGGCTGCTGGCGAAAGTCGACGTACACCCGCTTGCGCAAAAACGGGGGAAACGATGCCACCTCGGAACCGCTCAACAACAGGGGAATGATGGTCTCCCGATCGGCTTCCCGGGTGCCGATGAAGCGTTGATTGATCAGATCCATCTCGGCCGAGACGACATTCCCCTGGGACACATGTTTTCGCAGATAGCCTGGCGTGCCGATCACAAGAATGCGGGGGGTCTCTGACACCCGTTCGACAAACCGGGCAATGCTTTTCCCCGGGGCCGCATTGTGGTGACGATCAAACCACGGCTCGAAACCGGCCTTCTCCAAATCCTCGACGAATTGCTCCACCCAACGCTCTTCCTGACTGACGCCCCAGGCATAGCTGACGAAAAGTTCGGGGGGAGGTGCCGGCGCGGACTGTTGTGCCACGAGGCTCTTTAGCCGGTAGAGCGCTTGCTCGAACTCGGTCCGCAGGCGGCTGGTGATTTTTTCCACCTCAATCCGCCGCTCCATACCGGGGGTGAATCCAATCGGTTCCGCCGCCTGGGGGATGTTGAGCCTTTGGCCACACTGGTTGCAAAACGTAAAGCCCTGTTTCTGGAACTTGCGTTGCACAATCCAATCGAGCCCTGTGCGACAGGCGGGACACTCCACTCGGGGCCAACGGTGAACCTGGACGGACCTCGCCTGCTCCTGCGGATGTTGTCCCGGATCGAGAAACGACTCGAACAATCCCTGAAACATTTGCCGCGTGTGTGGGGGCACCTGCCGACCAAACAGCAGATAAAACTCGCGCACACCCCCCTCACCCACCTGTTGCCGAAAGCCGCAGACCGACGTGCGCTGGTGCAGATACCGCGCCTCATTCTGCCATTGCTGTGCGCTCTCGAACACGTTGGTGTAACCCAGTCGCACCACCAGTGAGGCATAGAGGTTTTCCGTCGCTCCCTCGACGGTGTAGCTGACCGTCTCGTCGACCTCCTCGACGCCCGTGGAGGGCTTCCGCAGATTCATCAGTTCGGGAAACACCAGCAGGCGGGTCGTACCCAGCATCTCGCGGAAACAGCGATAGCTGAGCCGGCGTTGCAGGAACAGTTCGACGACCGCCTCGATCAGGTACTGGCGATCCTCGGGGGGCAGTTCCTCCAACTCGGGAAAGCGGTATCCACCCGCCAGCAGTTGGTCTTCCTCGAGCGCTCCCAGACCCCGTGGGTTCCGGCGTGCCTCCAGAATAAAGGAAGCCGCGAGGTTGTTGACCAGCGTGGGGTCCAGGAGCAAACGCTCTTCCCCCTGCGAGGTCGTCAAGAGCCGGACGAATCCATTGCGTCCCAAATGCAGGCACGTACGACGCACTTCCTCAAGCGTCCAGTCCCCAGGTGTCGGCCCCACGCGCAGTCGGTCGACCAGTGTTTCCAGCGGGATGAGACGCGCGAATTCTGGAAGTTCCTTCATCGCCAACACCGCCTGGCGAATCTGGTAGTAGGCTGTCCCCTCCACAATGTGTGGTCGTTGGCTGGAACTCAGTTGTTCTGTGATGCGCTGGCGCAGTTCGGCAACGCCGGTGCCGGTCGTCGCGGTGGTTGTCAGCCAACTACCTTCCACCTGGCGGGCCGCGCACCACTGATCCAGATCGGCCGGGGTCAGCCCACCCCAGCCGCGATCAATCTTGTTGGCCACGAGAATCTTCCGGCAGCGAGGGGGCAATTGCTGCAGCCAGTACTCGACCGTTCCCAATGAATCGCGATGGTCACCGGGATTGAACACGATGATCGCCAGATCGGCATCTTCAATGTGCAGGGCATGAATCAAGCGGTAATCGGCCTGGCCCGCCAGGTCCCACAACACGGTCTCGCATTCGACGTCGGGCTGCTGCGGATCGGGCGGCGCGAGATCATCGACGCGCCAAAATTGCTGTCCATGCGTGGATTCGAAAGGGCGAAATTTTTTTTCCGCGAGCTGCCCCCCCAGCGTGGATTTCCCGGCCCCGGAATCTCCCAGCAGGACGATCTTCGCGCTGGTGTAGCGTCGGGTGACAACGACTTTGTTGCCGATGGCTGAATTGGACCCCGACGAAGTTGTCACGTTCGGAAAGTCCAGTAACCAGAGCGTCGGTCCTCGGCCCGATTGCCAAAAATCATTCTGGAGTATGGCCACCTGGCGCGCCCCCGGATTGGAAATCATCCCGCCCCGATTCATCAATTCGGGTGATGGCGCAATGGAATCAAGGTCCACCTCAACCATGTCTGATTCGGACGCTCTCAGATTCAACAACTGACATACCGAAGTCGACACCGAATCTGTTTTGCGGGTTCCGATTGCGACCAACAGCTCGCCGTTATTGCAAATCTGTAACCCGGTCAACCAATCGAGGTTGGTCTGAATGCGGGCGGAATGGTCGTAGTGCTCCGCCAGCAGACAGAGCTCTTGAGAGAGCCTGGTACCAATCACAACTGGAGTCGACGCAGCGCCGCGCCCCATGGCCAACAGGGGATATGGCCCCACAGATTGATCTTCGTGAATACTCATTGCAGTCGTGCAATTCCACACCTGCAAACCATTCATTGTCGATGCCAGCAACGCCTCGGGATTCCAGGGTGAAAATACCATTTCGGCCACCTTGGCAGAACCCAGTTCTACCAATTGTGGTTTGCGTGCCGGTTCGCCAGCCAAACACGCCAGCCGTTCCAGACCGTCGGCCATCGCAATCCGAACGCCCTGCTTTACAATCCGGGGAATGAGCGGCATGAGCAGGTTGATTGTCGGACCGAGAAACCCCTGCATTTCGTCCAATACCTGATCGTACTCGAAATCTTGAACATCGAGCAATGATTCCGATTGAAGTGAAATTCTTGCGAGGCGGAGTTGATCGCGACGTGCATTCCAAAGGAGCACCAACAGCGAATCAAGATGACTGGGATCGAAGCAAAAGGCCTCGATTTGTCCCAACGGTTCATAGTTCGCACGTTTCCGCGCCAGACCTTGGTCAAGCAGAATCAGCTCCCGATGGGCCGTGAGCACGGCCAACCACCGTCCGTCAGGTGACCATTGAACATGGGCGATCGGTTCCCGAAAGGAGATTTCACGAGCCCAGACCCCGGCGGCGATCTCCCGGGATTCCGGAGAGCCCACAATCTGAAAGCCGTTGGATTGGTCGGGCGTTGTCACGGGCGGACGGCCTAAAGTGCGAAATGGAACAACGGCGGGCGGCACCAGCCTCGTTACGGACCTACCGAAGTGCGCCTCTGCAACGGGGGAGACTGGGGCGACTTCCGCACGGAGTTCCTTCCGTCATCCTGAAATTCTCTGACAGACCTTCTCCCGTCGCAAGTCGCTTCGCAGTTTCCGGGGGGCTTGGACAGGTCGCACCTTGCCACCCCCCGGTCTTGCCCAAAACGCACTTTTTCACTACGTTCGACAACTCTTGTGCACCGCGCCGGGCACCTTGTCGTTTGTGATTTCGCGCCGTGCCGCCGCCGCGTCCGTTCCTGGGCTGTTCTGCCCGCGGGAAGGATGCGCGAGCCTCTCTCAACCCCGGTTTTTTCCGCTGCAGGTCTGCTCTCATGCCTATCGCCACGCCCAAACAATATGCCGCCATGCTGGATGCCGCCCAGAAGGGGGACTACGCCTATGCGGCCATCAACGTCACGTCGATCGTGACCATCAACGGGGCCCTCAAGGCGTTTGCCGACAAGAAGTCGGACGGCATCATCCAGATCTCGACCGGCGGGGGTGAGTTCGCGTCGGGGCTGAACGTGAAAGACGCCACCTTCGGGGCGATCGTGCTGGCCGAGGCGGCCCACCGCCTGGCCGAGAAGCACAATGTGCTGATCGCCCTGCACACCGACCACTGCCAGCCCAAGAAGGTCGACAGCTTCCTCCGGCCGCTGATCGCCGAGACCGCCCGCCGCCGCAAGGCGGGGCTCCCTAACCTGTTCCAGTCGCACATGCTCGACGCCAGCGAATTGCCTCTGGCCGAGAACATGAAGCTCTCCCAGGCCCTGCTGGTCGAATGTGCGGCCAATGAGATCATCCTCGTAGTCGAGGCGGGAGTCGTCGGCGGGGAAGAAGACGGGGTCGACCACAGCGGTCTGCCCCGCGAGAAGCTGTACACCACCCCCGAAGACATGCTGGCGGTCTACGAGGCGCTGCAGGGGAAGGGGCGGTACATGTTCGCCGCGACGTTTGGCAACGTCCACGGGCACTACAAGCCGGGTGCGGTGAAGCTGCGTCCCGACATCCTCAAGAATGGCCAGGATGCGGTTGTGAAGAAGTACGGCCAGAAGGCGAAGTTCGACCTCGTCTTCCACGGCGGTTCGGGAACCCCGGTGGAAGAAATCCGGGAAACCCTGAATTACGGGGTGATCAAGATGAACATCGACACCGACACCCAATACGCCTTCACCCGGCCAGTGGCGGATCATATGTTCAAGAACTACGCCGGGGTTTTGAAGGTCGACGGCGAGATTGGTGACAAGAAGGCTTACGACCCCCGGTCGTACCTGAAGGCGGCCGAAAAGGGAGTGGCCGAGCGGCTGGGGTCCGCCTGCGACGACCTGCTGTCGACCGGCAAGACGCTCTTCGGCAAGGTCTAAGTCGCGGTCTCGGCACCAGCCTCGGGAGCCACCCCGCCCACCCATCCGCCCCACCGGCGACTCCAGCCCATGTCTGGAGATCTCCGGCGGGGCGATTTTTTGTTCCGGCGGGAGCTGCAGAACCCTGCCGAGCGCTTCTGGAAAAATTGGCGCAACTTGTTTTTTGGTATCGCTTTGCGCTCCGAGTTCGCGATCTGTTCCGGGGTCGGGTTGTGCCCGATCCGAGTGGGGGGCCAGTCCCCCTCCGTTCCGCATGCGGGCCGCCGATTGGGGGGGGTGTTCCCCGGTCGCCCGGGGGGGACAAGCCGGGTCCGTTGGGGGTGCGGACAGCGGTTGGGGAGGGCTCCGTTCACCTCCCCGGCAGAGGGGGTGGAACCGGCTGGGGAAGACTTGTGGAACACTTGCGTTTCTTCCGGTTGGGAACGAGTTTACGTCCCTTCCAGCTTGTGAGAAAACCCGGCGCTTTCGCGGTTCCGATGTTGTTCCCTTTCCGGTCGATTGGCAGAATCACCAGACGATTTACTCTGGGGAGAGAGTCTCTCCAGACCGAGCTGACATGAGGCACACATGGCGAGCGATTCTTCCGGCAAAAAGCTGACCACCGCCGAGATTCTGGCGAAGGCGCGGGGCGAAAAGGGTGGGTCTGCCGCGGCTCCCGCGAGTGAGGCGGCTCTCCCAGCGGCGGCACCTGCAGCGGCCAAACCGGCGGCCCCCAAGCCCGCCGCACCGGCGTCGACAGGCAAGCCCAAGACCACCGCCGACATTCTGGCGGCGGCCCGGGCCCAAAAAGCGGGCGGTGCCGCTGCGGCTGCTGAACCGGCCGAAGAAGCGGCGGCCCCCGCTGCCAAACCCGCCCCGAAGCCGGCGGCGGCTGGCGGTGCGAAGCCAAAGTCGACGGCGGAGATTCTTGCCGCCGCCCGCGCTGCCAAGGGAGGAGCGGGCGAAGCTCCGGCCCCCGCAGCCAAGCCGGCGGCAGCCAAGCCCGCCGCCGCCAGTGCCGGGGGCGGGGCCCCCAAGTCGACCGCCGACATTCTGGCGGCCGCCCGGGCAGGCAAGTCGGCGGCAGCCGCACCCACCGCCGCGGCACCCGCTGCGAAGCCCACCGCGGCCAAACCTGTTGCCGCCAAACCCGCCGCCAAGGGAGCGGTGGCTGCGGCAACCGAAGACGGCCCCAGGCTGTCGGTCGAGGAGATGCTGGCGGCGGTTCGTCCGGCCGCGGCTGCTCCCGCCGAGCCGAAGGTGACTCCCGTGCTGGCTCCGGCGGCCAAAACGGCTCCCCCGGCTCCGGTGCGTCCTTCCGCCAAGCCAGCGGCGGCAAAGGCCGGTGCGAAGGGAGCGGCCGGCGAGACCCGCCGGGGCTTCCTGGGCACGGTCGCCGCCACCCTCGCCTCGCCGTTTGTGATTGCGTGGACCGCCCTGACCGCTTCGGCCGGGTTTGCCGGTTTGGGGCTGGCGCGGTTCATGCTGCCCAACGTGCTGACCGAACCGCCCAGCAAGTTCAAGATTGGTCCACCGACCGACTACGACCTGGGGACGGTGGCGACGAAGTGGGTGGCTCAATTCGGCATCTGGATTGTGCACACCGACCAGTATCGGGGCCAGAACCTGATTTACGCCCTGGCCTCGGTCTGCACCCACCTGGGATGCACCCCCAGCTGGCTGGAAGGCGAGCGGAAGTTCAAGTGCCCGTGCCATGGTTCGGGCTTCTACATCACGGGAATCAACTTTGAAGGCCCGGCCCCCCGGCCGCTGGAGCGGGTGGGAATCCGGCTGGCCGAAGACGGGATGCTCGAGGTCGACAAGAGCGTCAAGTTCCAGGAGGAGATGGGGCAGTGGAACGATGCTGCCTCGTTCTTCGAAGTGACCGCCTGACGGGCGGATTGAGGGTGGGGACTGGTCGCCGTTGACAATCGGCGGGCCAGGCGGCCTGCATCACGGTGCCGGCGAGTTGTTGTTCGTTCTGTTTCCTTCGTCCTGTCACGGCAAGCCGCATCGATGTCCATCGGCGAATACATCCGAGACTCGCAGATCTGGAAGAGTGTCTTCCGGCATCCTGCGCCCCACGACCGCCGCAACCGCATCGTGGTGGTGCTCACCAACTTCTTCCTGCATCTGCACCCGGTGTCGATCAAGAAGCAGGGGATCGCCCTCTCTTACACCTGGTGCATGGGGGGGATCACCTTCTTCCTGTTCCTGGTGGAGGCGATCACCGGGGTGTTGTTGATGTTCTACTACCGGCCGACGCTGGAGTGGGCCTACAACGACATCCTCGCCCTGCGTGACGTCACGACGCTGGGAATCATGCGGGAGATTCACCGCTGGGGTGCCCACTCGATGGTCATCACGGTCTGGCTGCACATGTACCGCGTGTTCCTCACCGGCAGTTACAAACCTCCCCGCGAGTTCAACTGGGTGGTTGGAGTGTTGCTGCTGGTGCTGACCCTGCTGTTGTCGTTCACCGGCTATCTCCTGCCGTGGGACCAACTGGCGATCTGGGCCATCACCGTCGGTTCGAACATGGCCCGAGCCACTCCCTTCCTGGGGCATGAGGGTCCCGGAGCCCAGATTCTGAACCTGGGCGGCTACGACCTGATCACCAACGCCAGCGATGCCCGGTTCATCCTGCTGGGGGGCCGGTTCGTGGGCGAGGCGACGCTGAACCGGTTCTACATCCTGCACTGTGTGGCGATTCCGCTGGTGGTGTCGCTGTTGATCGCGATTCACTTCTGGCGCGTCCGCAAGGATGGCGGCATCAGTGGACCCCTGTAAGCCGACATCCCCGCACATTCTGTCTGAACCATGAATCCGCATCCCGATCTCACGGCACAAGTCATTCGCGGCCTGGGCTGGCTGTACCTGCTCCTGTGCGCGATGAACATTGTCTGGACACTCCGGCTGGGCAAGCTGAAGGCCAGCGTGGCCTCACTGGCCGGCTGGGCCTTTTACTGCACGGGCCTGGCACTCGTCGGCCTGGTGCACATCACCAAGTTCGCCGAGCCGCAGAACTTCTGGTTCGTGATGCCCCAGGCGATCAAGACCCAGATCGACGGGCTGGCGAACCCGGTGATTTTCTTCGCCATCTCGACGCTGCTGTTCATCGCGATGATCGTGCTGCGGGAGTGGTGGACGAAGCCCACCGTGTCGTGGATTTTGCTGAACGCCTCGATTCTGTTCCTGGCGCTCAGCATGACCGACTACGACTTCCGCCAGATCGTGGGGAAGCCAGACAACGTGCCGATCGTGGCGATGTTGTTCATCGTGGCGTTCTTCACCTGGCTGTATTTCAGCCGGTCGGTCGAGAATGACCGGCGGATCGCGGCGGGGCTGCCGACGCTCGAGAAGGAAGCCGATGAGAAGGTGCTGGTCTGGCCCGACCTGGTGTACTCCGAAATGATCTGCATGATTGCCCTGACGGCAATCCTGGTGATCTGGGGTGTGGTGCTGCCCGCACCGCTGGAAGAACCCGCCAGCTCGGTGAAGACCCCCAACCCGTCGAAGGCTCCCTGGTACTTCCTGGGGCTGCAGGAAATGCTGGTTTACTACGACCCCTGGATGGCGGGTGTTGTTTTGCCGAGCGTGATCCTGGTCGGTCTGATGGCCCTGCCTTACATCGACTTCAACAAGGAGGGCAACGGCTATTACACCTTCAACCAGCGAAAATTCTCGGTCATCACGTTCCTGTTCGGGTTCATTCCCCTGTGGATCGGGCTGATCATTCTGGGAACGTTCCTGCGGGGTCCGAACTGGAACTTCTTCGGCATCTACGAGTATTGGGACGTGCACAAGCTCGAGGTGCTCAACAATGTCAACCTGTCGGAGTATTACTGGATCCGTTCGCTGAATCAGCCCTTGCCCGCGGCCGCGGCCGACGCGTCGGCGATTGAGAAGGTGCTGGCGATTCTGAAGCGGGCATGGGTGGGCCTGGCGGCCACCGCCGCCTACCTGCTGGTCCTGCCCCCGCTGATGGCGGCGACGATCTTCCAGAAGTTCTTCGTAAAGATGGGATTCGTGCGGTACATGGTGCTGGCGAATCTGGTTTTGTTCATGGCGGCTTTGCCGATCAAGATGGTTTTGCGATGGGCCTTCAACCTGAAGTACATCGTGGCCATCCCCGAGTGGTTCTTCAACATCTGAGTCAGACCGACCTACCATGCTTGCCACAGAAAACGTCTGGCGCAGCCTTCCGCTGATGCACAAGATTTTCGCCGTGAGTGCGGTGGCCCTGTTTGGCGCCACCCTGCTCATGTTCCGCTCGGACTATGCGGACGAATGGCGAAAGATCCAACGTGTCAACAACAAGCTGCAAACGCAGTTGATTGATGCCGACCTTGCCCAATTGACCTCGGGTGACTTCAACAAACAGTTGGACTCCCTCACGGCCAATGTGGCCGCTGCCGACACCCTGGTCAGCGAGCGGAAGGCCGATGCCGACACCGTCGCCGCCGAGGTGAAGAAGCTCGATGGTGAATTCCAGAAGCGGTCTCAGGAAGTTCGCTTCAAGCGGGCGGAGCGGGATGTCGCCCGGGCCAACTACGACCTGGCGATCCGCGACCAACTGAAGTCGGACGTCGTGCTCGAGTTGCGCGAGAAGTTCAACAAGGCCCAGGCCCTGGTGGACGACCTTGAATCGAAGCTGCAGGTCCTGCAGGCGGAATTCGCGGTGGCGCAGGAGAAAAAGGCGCAGGTCACGAAGGAGAAAGATCTGGCTCAAGCGGACCTGAAGAAGTTCCGCTTCGATCTTGACCGGCTGTCGACCGCGAAGGACCGCATTGCTCCCACGGGGATCGCCGCGGCCAAGCGGTGGCTGATGGAATTGCCCATCGTGGAGGGGTTCAACGGCCACCTGAAGATCAACCAGATCTGGTTGCCGAACCTGCAGATGAACTACGGCGGAATGAAGAACGTCGCCCGGTTCGATCGCTGCACCACCTGCCACGTCAACATCGACCGCGTGGGTGCAGGGAATGTTCCCGCGTTTCCCCACGATCCCGAGGGGATCAATCCCGACAACGCCCAGGATTATCTGTCGGGCAAGAAAAAGCTGGTCCGGGAAGATGGCACCAAGGTTGGGTACGCCCATCCGTATTCGACCCACCCGAACCCCGAGTTGTACCTGACCTCGGCCAGCCCGCACCCGATGCAGAAGTTTGGCTGCACCTCGTGCCACAACGGCTGTGGATCGGGAACGAGTTTCCAGAACGCGTCGCACAGTCCCAACTCTCCCGCGCAGGCTGAAGAGTGGAAGAAGAAGTACGGCTACTCCTTCAACCACTACTGGGAATACCCGATGCAGCCGAAACGGATGATGGAGTCCACCTGTCTGCAGTGCCACCACGACGTCGTGGAACTCGGCGTGAATCCCACCTTCGGTGCTTCGGCTCCCAAGTTGTATCGGGGTTATGAACTGATCACGGAGTATGGCTGCTACGGCTGCCATGAAATCAACGGCTACAACGCGGGCCAGCCCATTGGTCCCGACATTCGTCTGGAGCCGCAGACTCAGGAAGAGATAGATCGCCTGGCGGAGGATCCCGGCGCCAAGCCGGGCACGTTCCGCAAGGTCGGTCCTGGACTGCGTCACTATGCGGCGAAGACGAGCCGGGGCTGGACGGAGCAGTGGGTCAAGAACCCCCGCGACTTCCGTCCCGAAACCCGCATGCCCCAGTTCTTCGACCAGCCCAACCAGCAGGATGGGCAGGCGCACAATCTGCAGCCGGTCGAGATCGCGGGGGTGGTGGAGTACTTGTTTGCCAAGTCCGAGCAGATCAAGCTCGACAACTGGGCGGCCGATTACACTCCCAACGTTGAACGCGGCAAGTTGCTGTTCGCCCAGCGTGGCTGTGTGAACTGCCACGCCCATGAAGAGATGGAAGGGATCAATCCCGACTTCGGGCCCGACCTGACCACTGTGCACAAGAAGCTGGTGTCGGCCCAGTGGCTGTACTCATGGATTCGTGAGCCGAGCCGGCACAGTGCCCGCACCCGGATGCCGAATCTGTATCTCGATCCCGAGACCGTCAACGGCGTGACCGTGGATCCGGCTGCCGACATTGTGGCGTGGCTGCTGTCGAAGGGGCCGCAGGAGTATTCGGAGACTGCACTGCCAGTCATTCTGGGGGCCGATCTCGACAAGAACTTCACCACGGCCGAGGCGGCCCGTCTGGGTTTGTCTGAACCGAAGGGTGTGCGGGTGACCGCGGTCACTCCGTTCAGCCCCGCTGCACGGGCGGCGGGGGTGTCCAACTTCTCGAACCAGATTCTTCCTGAGAAGGGGGGACTCGTGGTCGACAAGCCGGGTCTGCAGCTGGACGATGTGATTCTGTCGTGGAACGACGAGGCGCTTTCGTCCGCCGCCCAGGTGGACGGGAAGCTGTCGGCCGCCCAGCCGGGAACCGAAGTGACCCTCACGCTGTGGCGTGACGGTTCAGAGCGGAAGGTGAAGGTTAGACTCGACCGGGCTCTCGATGCGCTTGTGCGGATGAACCTGGTGAAGGTCTTGTCGAACGAGGCTGTTGAGAGAGTGATGGCCGAGCGGAAGTATCCGACCATTGAAGCCGATCGCCTGAAGGCGGCTCCCATCAAGCCGGACGAAATTGAACTGGCCGAGGGAGAACTGAACGACCAGGCGCTGCTGCGGTACATCGGACGCCGGACGATCTCGCGATACGGCTGCTTCGGCTGCCACGAGATTCCCGGCTTCGAAAAGGCCCGTCCCATCGGCACCGCCCTGCAGGACTGGGGCCGCCAGGATCCCTCGAAGCTGGCCCTGGAGCACATCGAAGAATACCTGCACCACCATGGCGAGAAGGACGGATCCAGCACGATGGATCGCGTTGCCCGGGCGGTGGAGGACGGAATCAACGGCCGCTTCCCGTCGGCGGAGTCGGCCGACAAAGAACTGTCGGCCGCGTACTACGTCGACCAGATCAACCATCACGGCCGGGGTGGCTTCCTGTGGCAGAAACTGCGGGAACCCCGCAGCTACGACTACAAGAAGGTGGAGACGAAGGGGTTTGACGAACGCCTGAAGATGCCCCGGTTCCCGTTCACCGAGGCCGACATTGAGGCGGTGGCGACCTTCGTGCTGGGGCTGACGGCCGAGCCTCCCGCCCGTGAGTTCGTGTACCAGCCCAAGGGGGCCGACAAGGCCCGCATCGAAGGCGAGAAGCTGATCACCAAGTTCAACTGTTCGGGCTGTCATATGCTCGAACTGCCCGAGATCAGCTATGCGGCCAGCGTGGGTGAGTTCCGGCTCGACCTCACCGACGAGCAGAAGGAAAAGCTGGCGGCGGGTGAGTCCGTTGAAGTGACCGGTGAAGGCCGGTGGAATGCCCTGAAGGATTACCTCGAAGGGACCCCGAACCGGATCTATGCCCGCGAAGTTGATCCTGCTGCCCTGGCAACGGTCGACCTCTCCCAGTTGGAGTCGATCACCAAGGGAATCAAAGCGGCCAGCGAGGCCCAGCCTGCCGTGCATATCCCGACCGATGCCTTACTGGCTCTGCACGACCGACTGCGGGCCACTGTGCCCGACGCAGGAGTTGAGGCGTTCTACAAGCGGTTCCTGCCGTTTGTTGAAACCCTGGCGATCGTGGAAAGCACCTCCGTCGATCATCCCCAGGCGTTTGACGCTCTGATGAAGCTCAAGCCGCCGATGGATGGGCTGGTTGGCCCGGGCAAGACTCCGGGTGAACTGCTGGTGAAGTTCAAGGCGCTCGTGAATTCGGTTCCCGATCCGGAAGATGATCCGGCCGATCAGGAATTCGGCTACGACCTGTGGGAGACGCTAAAGGTCGCCAACAAGGTTCAGGTCCCCAGCAGCCGTATGCTGGTCCCGGCCCTCAAGCAGGTCGCGGCGACGAAGGGTCGCGGTGGCGAATTCGCCGAATGGCTCACGAATCACTCGATGGCCAACGACCGTGGTCTCGACCGCTCGAAGGCCCGTCAGATGGCCCCTCCGCCCCTCTACAAAGAGGGGGTGAAGGTGCAGACCCCGTGGCTCTATTCGTTCCTGAAGAACCCCGGAAAGATCCGCTACACCCCACTGCTGCGGATGCCGCAGTTCTCGCTGAGCGATCAGGAGGCCCAAACACTGGCGAACTACTTCGCGGCGGTTGATGGGGCTCCGTTCCCCTACCAGCCGATTCCGCAGCGTGACCCGGCGTATCTCGAGAAGATGGAGTCGGCACACGCCAACTACCTGAAGCAGAGCTGGGATCTGGTGACGATGGCGCCGCCGACCGGCTTGTGTGCCGGGTGTCACTCGGTGGGAGGCCGCGAGTTTGTCGCCGGCGATCCGACCAAGGTGGTGCGGGGACCGAACCTGGAGGGGGTGTACAACCGGCTGCAGCCCGACTGGGTCGAGCTGTGGGTGTACAATCCGAAGTGGATCACCCCGTACACCTCGATGCCGCAGAACTTCCCGGCCGGCAAGCAGCAGTTCCCCGAATTGTTTGGTGGTGACGGCCAGCTGCAATCGGTCGCATCGCGGGATGCCCTGATGAATTACCTGCGGATGCTCGAAAAGACTGGTAAGCCCACGCCGACGCCGGCAGCGGCTCCCGCTGCGGCAGCCGCCGCTGCGTCCCCGGGTCCCGAGACTGCCAAGGTGGAGGAGACGAAGTGAGTTCGTTGTCGAACTGGATTGTGCGTCTGTCGCGAGCTGGGCTCGGCCTGGCCTGCGTGACTCTGCTTGCCGGCTGCCCCGAACTGCATCACGTCGAAGTGCGGATGAAGGCGGGCAGCAGTGGGGCGGCGGAGGGAACGGCTGAAGGGCCGGGAGCGGCCGCGGTTGCCGGCTACGGCAATCTCCACGGCGTCCTGACCCTCGAAGGCGATGTCCCGGCGACGAAGAAGCTCTTCTCGGCGGGAGATGCCTCGGTGAAGGATTCGGCCATCTGTGCCGCGGGTGACGCCATCGACGAGGCGTTGCTTGTGAACCCGGCGAACAAGGGCATTGCGAACGCGGTGATCTTCCTCGAGAAGGCCCCCGCGTCGATCAAGCCCGAGCTGGTCGCCCCCCCCAAGGACCCGGCGATCTTCGACCAGAAGGCGTGCCGGTTCTTCCCCCGGGTCGTGGCGTTCCGGATTGGCCAGCCGTTGATGGTGCTGTCGGACGATCCGATCCCGCACAACACGCACACCGATCCCAAGCGGAATTCGACCTTCAACCAGACCATTTCCCCGAATGATCGCAAGGGGGTCGAATGCCGGTACACCAAGCCGGAGGCGACTCCGGTCAAAGTCGTTTGCGACTACCACGCCTGGATGAAGGCGTATCACTTCCCGGTGGATCACCCGTACTTCGCGGTGACCGACGCGGATGGCAAGTTCCGGATTGACGGCCTCCCCGCCGGCAAGCACACGTTCAATATCTGGCACGAGGCGGCTTCGGGGGGGTTCCTCGAGCGGAAAGTCGTGGTGGAGATTGCGGTCGACGGCGACACGGAGAAGAATTTGAGCTACGCCCCCGCAAAGTTCGCGGCGGTCCCTGCTCCCCAGCCCGCGGTGGCCTACGAGCGGCTCCGCCAAGGGGGAGAAATCCAAGTGACACAACGGGAGAAGCAGTGATGTCTCTGAATTCCAAGCGTTTTTGGCGGGCCGCGGCGATGATGGGCTGTTCGAGCCTCTGTCTCGCCGGCACGGCTGCCCTGGTGCTGACTCCTCCCCGGGCGGCCAAAGCCCAGGGGCCCCACCCCGTCCAGACGGCCGTGGCAACCCAGGCGGTGGCCCCCGCTCTGGCTGAGGCGACCGTCGGCTTTGCCGATGGAGGCAAGGTCACGGGCAGTGTGACCTTCAGTGACGACTTCAAGGCTCTGGCACCATTGGTGGCCAAGGGAGCCTCGACGAAGGACCCGGCGGTCTGCGGCGCCAGCGACGAGATTCCCAACGAAGAGCTCGTGGTCAATCCCGAGAACAAGGGGATTGCCAACGTCTTCGTGTTTCTGCCCAAGGCTCCCGCCGGTTTCAAGGCTGCGAAGCCCGAGAAGGAACTGATCTTCGACCAGAAGAACTGCCGGTTTCTGCCGCACAGCCTGTGCATCCAGGTGGGCCAGACGGTGAAGGTGCTGTCGGACGACGGCGTCCCGCACAATACCCACACCTTCCCGCTCCGCAACGCCGGCTTCAACCAGACGGTCTCGCCGAATGACCGCAAGGGTGTCGAGCTGAAGTACTCGAAGGCCGAGAAGCTCCCCATCGAGGTGAAGTGCGACTTCCATACGTGGATGAAGGCCTATCACCTGATCATGGACCATCCGTTCATGGCGGTGTCGGACGCCAATGGCAAGTTCGAGATTGACGGCCTGCCCGCCGGCAAGCACGAGTTTACCGTCTGGCACGAAAAGAAGGGCTACCTCGACAAGAAGCTGACCGTCGAAGTGAAGGCGGGGGAGAGCAAGTCGGTTGATCTGAAGTACGGAGCGAAGCAGTTCGCCACGTTCGAAGGCCCCCAGCCGAAGAGCACCGTTGTTTCGCTGACGAAGTAGTTTGATGTGAGTTGCCTCTCCCCGGGCCCGAACTCGGGTTCCGGGGAGGTTTGTTCTGATGGTTCCACCCGGATCGATGTCCTCCGGAAGGATGTTGTCGTGCGGTCTTCCAGCCTGTCACTGTCCCTCTGTGGTTTGACCCTCCTCTTCGCAGGATGCGGCCAGCCTCCCGAACCAAAGTTCTCTCTGAACGCAAAGACGTCCGCTCTGACCCCTGCCGCCCAACATTTGGTCACCGAAGCACTCATTGAGAACTTCGGCACCCCCAACAATCTGGTGGCGTGGCAGGAATTGCCCATCGACTATGGCAAGGGGTCCCCGACTGCGGCGGAAGCCCATCGCCAGGCGGACGGCTGGCGGCTCAAGGAAGGGCGCGACCTGTACATGGTGCACTGTCTCCACTGCCACGGGGTGGCGGGGGATGGCAACGGCACAACGGCACGGTTTCTCAATCCGCGTCCCCGCGATTACCGGCAGGGGAAATACAAGTTCAAGTCGACTGCGGGGGGCAATCGGCCAACGCATGCCGACCTGACCCGGATCCTCGAGGAAGGCATTCCCGGAACCTACATGCCGTCGTTCGCTCTGCTGGGCCAGGAACAAGTCGGCCTGCTGGTCGACTATGTCCGGTGGCTGAGCATGCGGGGCGAGATCGAGGAAGGTCTTGCCGTCGAGCTCGCCCAGGTTGGTTTGAAGACTGCTGATCTGGAGCGGACGTATCGCGAGAAGCGGGCCGACGACAAATCGGTCACTTTGGACTCAGTGCGTGATGAGTTGCTGGCCGAGGTGAAGTCCTCGTGGACAGACACGGTGGCCGAGAAGGCCAAGGATGTCGTCGACTTCTGGACTGAGGCGAACAACCCCGAGAACCTGGTGATCCCCCAGTCGAAGCGCGTGGTCGCCGACGCCGAATCGATCGCCCGTGGCCGGGCTTTGTACCTGTCCAAAGAGAACAAGTGCAGTGATTGCCACGGCCCGGCCGGTCGGGGTGATGGGCCGCAGACCGAACAGTTTGCCGCAATCGACGGAGCCAGCCCAGCCCGCAACTACGATGAGCCCGGGCTGAGGGATGCGTGGGGCAACGTGATCATGCCGCGTAACCTGACCCGGGGTGTGTATCGCTTCGGTCGACGTCCGCTGGACATCTACCGTCGCGTGCATCAGGGGATCAACGGCACCCCGATGCCCGGATTCGGCAAGACTTTGAAGGATGAACAGATCTGGGACATCGTCAACTACGTGTTGTCGATTCCCTACCAGGATGGTACCGCCCCCGCCCCGGAAGGGGTGGCCGGGGGTGAGACCCTCCCCGAAACCGCAAGCCGCTAGGTTGTGGTCCCGGTGACCGCTTCTTCCCCAGTGAACACTTCGCTCCAGTTTGACTGAGCAGAGGTTGATCCCGTGAATCGTCTCTGGTGTCTCTTCTTCAGCGTGGCGGCCACTTTGGCCGTCATGTTCTTCTACATCGGTCCCTCCATGGGCTGGTGGTTCCCCGGCGCGGCTGCTTCGCCCCTGGGTCAGCAGATCGATGATCTGTTCTATCTGATCCTCGCGATCACCGGAGTCACCTTCATCGGGGTCCACCTGGTGTTGGGGTACATCCTCTGGAAGTTCGGGGAGGTTCCTGGCAAGAAGGCACACTACCAACACGGCAGCCACGTTCTGGAAGTCGTCTGGAGCATTGTGCCCGCCGGGATCCTGCTGTTCATCGCCCTCTACCAGATGGATGTGTGGGCGGCTTACCGTATGAAATCGCGGTTCGACCAGGAAGCACTCGCCAATCCGGTGGCCGAGGTGACAGCCCGGCAGTTCGAATGGCGGATCCGGTACCCCGCCCCCGGGAAAGTCCTGCAGGACACCCCGCAGCCCGATGACCTCTACACGGTCAATGATCT
Source organism: Planctomycetaceae bacterium (assembly GCA_046339535.1). GTDB lineage: Bacteria > Planctomycetota > Planctomycetia > Planctomycetales > Planctomycetaceae > UBA10511. Next base: position 18,318 of record JBKDUK010000240.1, read on the forward strand.
CCACACCCCCGCCGGCAAGCCGGTGGTGATCAAGCTTCGCAGCGATGACGTGCTGCACTCGTTCTTCCTGCCCCACCTGCGGGTGAAGCAGGACGCAGTTCCGGGACTGGTCATTCCGGTCTGGTTCGAAGCGAACGAGCCCAAGGTCTACGACCTGGTATGTGCCGAGCTGTGTGGTTGGGGGCACTACAAAATGCGGGGGCAATTGACTGCCCAGTCGCAGGGGGATTTTGACGCCTACCTGCAGAATCTGAAGCTGTCGCAGAATGAAGATGGCTACCGTGAGGCGGCCGCCGAGTGAACCAGTGGGTGAGTCTGCCCTCGAGGCAGGCTTCCAGGGGGCGCCCAGAGCGGGCGTTCCGTGACGAAGTTCGAGTCACGAAAACTGATTGAGGACGAGTTGTGAGCACACTGACACCAAGCACGGGGACCCTGCCCGGACACGGGCACGATGACGGCCACGGCCATCACGCGCATCATGAGCAGGGCTTCATCAGCAAATACGTCTTCTCGACCGATCACAAGGTGATCGGGATCCAGTTCCTCGTCACCACCCTGCTGATGCTGATGGTGGGCGGGGCACTGGCGCTGGGAGTCCGGTGGCAACTCGCTTTCCCGTGGCGGGAATTGCCGATTTTCGGACGGCTGATCTTCGGCGTGCAGGGGGCGGGGATCTCTCCCGAGTTCTACACGATGCTCTTCACGATGCACGCCACCGTGATGATTTTCCTCGTCATCATCCCGATCCTGGCGGGAGCGTTCGGCAACTTCCTGATCCCGCTGCAGATCGGGGCGGACGACATGGCCTTCCCGGTGCTCAACATGTTGAGCTACTGGTTCATGTGGCCCGCCATCTTCCTGTTCGGTGCCAGCTTCTTCGTCGAAGGGGGAGCGGCGTCTGGCGGTTGGACGTCTTATCCTCCCCTGTCGGCCATTCAATCTTCGGCCCCCGCTTCGGGGATGGGCCAAACGCTGTGGTTGTTGGGTGTGACCTGCGTGGGTGTCTCGTCGATGATGGGGTCGGTCAACTACATGACCACCATCATCAACATGCGGGCCCCCGGCATGACCCTGTTCCGCATGCCGCTGACGATTTGGGCCATGTTCATCACCGCCATTCTGCAGGCTTTCGCCCTGCCGGTGCTGACCGCCGCCGGTTTCATGCTGGTGTCTGACCGCACCCTGGGAACCACCTTCTTCGTCCCCGGCGGACTGGTCGTCAACAATGCCCCGGCCACCGTCGGGGGTGGGCAGGCGCTGCTCTGGCAGCACCTGTTCTGGTTCTACTCGCATCCCGCTGTGTACATCATGCTGCTGCCCGCGATGGGCATGGTGTCGGACATCATCAGTTGCTTCAGCCGCAAGCCGGTCTTCGGCTACCGTCCGATGGTGTACTCCATGGCGGCGATCGCGGGTCTGGGTTTTATCGTCTGGGGGCACCACATGTTCACCAGCGGTATGAACCCCGCCCTGGGCATGACCTTCATGGTGTCGACGATGATGATTGCCCTCCCCTCGGCAGTGAAGACCTTCAACTGGCTCGGCACCATGTGGGGGGGCAACATCCAGTTCACGACCCCCATGCTCAACTCGGTCGCCTTTGTCTCGATGTTCGTCGTGGGTGGTCTCTCGGGGATCTGGATGGCTTCGGTTCCGACCGACATCTACTTCCATGACACCTACTACATCGTGGCCCACTTCCACTACGTGCTCTTCGGTGCCACGCTGTTCGGTGTGTTTGGGGCCATCCATTTCTGGTTCCCGAAGATGTTCGGCCGGATGATGAGCGAGAAGCTCGGCAAGCTGCACTTCGTGCTGACCTTCATCGGGTTCAACGGGACGTTCTTCCCGATGCACCTGCTGGGCATCGCCGGCTTCCCCCGGCGGTTGGCCGACCCGTACCAGTACCCGATCTTCGAACACCTGCGTCCGCTGAATCAGGGAATGACCTATTTCGCGATCCTGATGGGTTTCTCGCAGTTCATTCTGCTGGCCAACTTCTTCTACAGCATGTTCAAGGGGAAGAAGGTCGGCAAGAACCCCTGGAATGCGAATGGTCTGGAATGGACCGCTCCCTCGCCTCCGGGACACGGCAACTTCACCTCGGTTCCCGTGGTCTACCGCGGCCCGTACGAATACAGCTCGCCGCTGGTGGAGGAAGATTACCTGCTTCAGACCACCTATCTGCCCAACGAAGATCGGCATCTGGATGCCGACGATCTGGCCCACCAACACTAAGGCACTCCTGTGTCTGCCTCTCCGAATTACTCCCGCTGGACGCACGTCGCCGCCATCTGCACGGCGGTGACGGCGCTCGCGCCGATCATTCTGGGAGCCCAGACCACCACGACGAATGCCGGGATGGCTTTCCCCGACTGGCCCACGTCGGATGGGCATGGGATGTTGACCTATCCCTGGCTCTCTTCCACCGGAGCCAAGTTCCTGGAACATGGGCATCGGCTGGGGGGAGCCCTGATCGGCTTCGCCAGTGTGATTCTGATGATCGTTCTGCATTGGCTGGACGACAGGCGTTGGGTGCGGCGCCTGGGCTATGTGGTACTGCTCGCCGTGATTGGGCAGGGACTGCTGGGCGGGCTGCGGGTTGTTCGTGACGCACTCAATTCGCGTGGATTGGCATTCGTGCACGGGTCGACAGCCGCCTTGGTCTTCGCCCTGATGTGCTCTCTGACGGTGATCACGAGCCGCCGCTGGCGTGCCGTGGAACTCGAGACGTCCACCGACTCAGCAACGTCCCTGCCTGGACCGTTTGTCGCCTGGTTCGCGGCGGGAACATGGGTCGCCGTGTATGTTCAGTACGTGCTCGGAGGACTTGTGCGGCATCAGGGGCAAGCGTTGATCGAGCACCTGATCTTCGCGTTTGTGGCCGGACTGTTCGTGATTGTGCTGGCCGTGACTGCTGCGGCCTCAGGGCACACCTGGCTGCGGGGTCCCTCGCTTTTGGCGGGAGTCGCGCTGCTGCTGCAACTCGGTCTGGGAGCCGGGGCGTGGATCACCAAGTTTGGATTCAACGACCGGGTGGCCGTCGCGGGTTCGACCGAGCAAATCGCCTTCCGAACCCTGCATGTGCTCAATGGCATGGCGTTGTTCGCCACACTCAGTGTATTGACGGTGCGGGTCTTCCGCCTGCGGTGGGTGGCCCGGCAGTCGTCAGCGTCGGCCGGAACGGGTCTCAGCACCAGTGTGCGTGAACTCGATGCGGCGGCCGCCGTGCGTTCGACACCGGTGGTTGCGAAGGGAGGGGCGGCATGAGTACGGTCTCGGCTCCACCTCCCCTGGCCTCGACGCCAGCGCTCGCCGCTCCGGGCGATCTGGCCCTGTCTCCTGGCGGTTTGGCCGCGGGTGAGTCGATTCCTCTGCGCAGCCGGTTGAAAGACTTCGTCGTTCTGGGCAAGCCCCGGATCGCCATCATGTCGCTGCTGGTGGTGGCGGCTGGGTATTTCCTCGGTCTCGCCGACGGATACCAGGCCGCCCCCCTCTGGCCGACCCTGGGGGGAATTGGCCTCGTGGCGGTGGCTTCGAGCGCCCTCAATCAGGTTCTGGAGCGGCGGACCGATGCGTTGATGCGGCGGACTTCCCGGCGTCCACTTCCCTCGGGTCGACTGGGGCTGCTGGAGGCGGCGTGTTTCGGGGTCTGTACCGCGGTGGCTGGTCTCGCCTGGCTGCTGGCCGCCACGAATCTGCAGACGACCCTGTGGACGGCCGTGACACTGGTGATGTATGTCTTCATCTACACGCCGCTGAAGCGGCAATTGCCGCTGGCGACGACCATTGGGGCCATCCCCGGAGCGATGCCGGTGGTGCTGGGTTGGCTGGCGGCTGGCCGCAGTCTGGACAGTTCGGCTTTCGCCCTGTTCGCCATTCAGTTCCTGTGGCAGTTTCCGCACTTTCTGGCGATCGCCTGGATCTATCGCGAAGACTACGCCCGTGCCGGACTCAAGATGCTTCCCACGCGGTATGAGATTCCCCGGGTGACCGGCGTCATGGCTCTGGCCTATGCCGTCGCTCTGGTACCGATCAGCGTGCTGCCAACCTGGTTCGACCTTGCGGGCCGGGTGTATCTGGCAGGGGCTCTGGTGCTCAGCCTGTGGTACGTCTGGTCGTCCTTGCAGTTTGCCTTGTCCGAAGACCGCGACCGGGCACGGTCTCTGCTGCGGACCTCGCTGGTGTACCTGCCGGTGTTGCTGGCTTTGCTGGTGTGGGATCACTACCAACTTCTTTCGTGACACAACACTCTGGCGAACGCCGCCGGCTTCTCCAGAACCGATTTCCTGAGACGTTGATTCGACCATGACGCACGGCACTCACTCCGCAGGCCACGCCCCGACCCTGAAAATGGGTGTGCCCATCCCCAACGGCAAGTTGGGAATGTGGCTCTTTCTGGGGACGGAAATCATGTTCTTCACCGCGTTCATCGGCACCTATATCGTGCTGCGGTGGGGTTCTCCCGGTTGGCCAACGGATCCCAATGTCACGCATATCCGCGTGGCCCTGGGTGCGATTAACACGTTCGTGCTGATCTGCTCGAGCGTCTCGGTGGTGCTGGCGCATGAAGCGATGAGCCTGCGCAACTACCAGAAGGCGACCAAGTTCCTGGGTCTGACCCTGGCGCTGGCCTGCCTGTTCCTGGGAATCAAGAGCATTGAGTACGCCGGGAAGTTCCAGCACGACATTCTGCCGGGTCATGTGGCCGAGTCGCAGGAAGCGGCCCGCGACAAACTGGTGCGTGAACTCGATGCGGCCAGCGGCGGCCTCACTCTGCGGGCCGAACTCGAGAAGGTCAAGTCGGCCCTCGCCCTGGGGCAGGGGAAGAAGTCGGAACTGGAAGGGCAGCAGAAGGCGCTGACCGAGAAACTGGCCGCGGTGGGCCGGGTCGAAGCGGCCTACGCCCCCCTCAAGGAACAACTGCGGGCCGGGAACATCACCCTGCTCGAATCGCGCGGCAAGCTGGCCGCCCTGAAGGAACTCTTCAGCGGCCGTCCCCCCGAGATCGAAACACACGACGAACGGGAAAAGAGCGTCATTGAAGACGCCAAGCAGAAGGAACTCGCGGCTCTCGAGCAGCGCATTTCGAAGGAAGACCGGAGGCTCTTCAGCGAGCAGTACTCCAACACGTTCAACGGAGTGCATGACCCGCATGTGATTGTGTACGGCAACACGTTCGCCTCGATCTACTTCACGATGACCGGGTTCCACGCCATCCACGTGCTCGTCGGAATGCTGATGTTCGGCATGCTGCTGTATCGCGGCGTGACCAACACCCTGGGTCCGGACCAGGAACTGTTCGTCGAGAACGCCGGTCTCTACTGGCACTTCGTCGACCTGGTCTGGATTTTCCTGTTCCCCCTGCTGTACATCATCTGAATCCCGTCTCGACCTGGCGATGGGTTCTGCCCCTCCGGGACAGACTTTCCCCCCGATACGGCGTTCATTTCCTGACGACAACGGCTGACTGCCATGACTTCTTCGCAAGCCACACCTTCCACCGGATCGCATGAGGCGGGGGCACATCACGCACATCCCAACTACATGGCGATCTTTTTCATCCTCTGCCTGCTGACGGTCGCCTCGGTGATCGCCGACATGGCGGGGGGTGCCATCGGCAAACTGCTGGTGGGACTGATCGTGCTGGTGGTGGCCAGCCTCAAGGCGATGTATGTGATGATGTATTTCATGCACCTCAAGTTCGAGGGGGCGTGGAAGTGGGTGCTGCTGGCTCCCACCGTGATTCTGGCTCTGGCGGTTCCCGCCGCCCTGGCCCCCGACATCGCCTTCAAGTACTACGATCCCCAGAATCCGCAGCAGAAGGCGTTTCGCGAACAGCAGGCTCTCGAGAAGGCGGCGCATGCCGACGCGCATCCTGCGGCGGCCGCACCCGCTGCCGAAGCGCCCGCCGCCGAGAAGCACTAGTCTCACCGCGACCCGCCCCGGAGTTCTCCCCCGGGATTCTCCAGGAACGTGCCCATGTCCGCACAGCCGTCGACTTCTTCGTCGCCGGCTGTCGACGTTTCGGGAGTGTCGTTTCGATACTGCGACAAGCCCGCGCTCGACAACGTCTCGTTCGAGGTCCCCCCCGCGCTGCTGTTTGGACTGCTGGGCCCCAATGGGGGGGGCAAAACCACCCTGTTCAAGCTGCTCTCGACGCTGCTGCCGCTGCAGCAGGGAACGATCCATCTGCTGGGCCGCGATGTCCATCGCCAGCCCGCCGCGGTCCGCCGGCTGATCGGTGTCACCTTTCAGTCCCCCAGCCTCGACCGCAAGCTGTCGGTGTTTGAGAATCTGTCGTGCCACGCCCGGCTGTATGGACTGACGGGTGCGTCGCTGACCGCTCGGGTGACCGGACTGCTGGACCGGCTGGGGCTGGCCGAGCGGGCCCGCGACAAGGTCGAATCGCTTTCGGGAGGTCTCGCCCGGCGGGTGGAGATCGCGAAGGGTCTGCTGCATTCGCCCCGGGTATTGCTGCTGGATGAACCCAGCACGGGGCTCGATCCGGGGGCCCGGCTCGACCTCTGGCGGTACCTGGCCTCGCTGCGTGATGAATCGGGTGTCACCGTGATCGTGACCACCCACCTGATGGAAGAGGCCGAACGCTGCGACGACCTCGCCCTGCTCGACCGGGGGCGACTGGTCGCCCGCGGCAGCCCGGCCGAATTGCGGCGTTCGCTGGGGGGCGACTGCCTGACGATCCGCGGCCCTCAGCCCGAGACTCTCGCCGCCGACATTTCCAGCCGGTTCGGCGTCACCGTCCGCCAGTTGGGGGGCGAACTCCGTGTTGACGCACAGACCGACCACAACCTGCTGGGCCGGGTGCTCGACGCTTTCGGCCCCCGCATCGAGGCGGTCTCGTTGGCGCGGCCCACGCTGGAGGATGTGTTCGTCGAGCGAACCGGCCATCGCTTCTGGAATGAGTGATTCATGAGTGTGCCCGCTCTCTCCTCTCCCGCGTCCTCCTCCCCGGCTGCGCGGGACATCCCCGAAGCCGCCGGTGACGACCCGGGCACTCCGCTGGTCTCGTGGAGCGCCGTGCGGGCTCTGGCGGGACGCGAGCTGGTCCGGTTTTTCCGCCAGAGATCGCGGCTGATTGGGGCGGTGGCGCAGCCGGTGCTGTTCTGGATTCTCTTCGGGGCCGGGCTGCATGGCAGCTTCACCCCCCCCGACTGGGCTCCCGCCGGCCTGTCGTACCAGCGGTATTTCTTCCCCGGGGTTGCGGTGATGATCGTGCTGTTCACGGCGATCTTCGCCACGATCTCGGTCATTGAAGACCGCCGGGAGGGATTTCTGCAGGGGGTGTTGGTGGCCCCCGTCTCGCGGCTGTCGATCGTGCTGGGGAAGGTGCTGGGGGGGGCCGCCATCGCGTGGCTTCAGGCGGGGCTGTTCCTGGCCCTCGCCCCGACCCAGGGGATGTCGCTGTCGTTCCCGGGGATCGCCTGGGTGCTGCTCTTTTTGGCGCTGCTCTCGGTGGGACTGACCTCGCTGGGGTTTCTGCTCGCTTGGCGGCTCGACTCGACCCAGGGCTTTCACGCCATCATGAGCGTGTTCCTGTTTCCCATGTGGCTGCTGTCGGGGGCGTTTTTTCCTCCGGCCGACAGTGGGTGGTTGTCGTGGATCATGCGGCTCAACCCTCTCACCTACGGCGTGGCGGGGCTGCGGCGGCTGCTCTATCTGCCCGAGACACTTCCGGTCACCGCCGGCCTTCCCTCTGGAGGGGTCTGCCTGGGGGTCACTCTGGCCTTTACCGTGGTCTGTGTGGTGCTGGCGGCGTGGCAGGCCCGGCAACGAACGGCAGCCGACGCCCGGTGAATTCGGTTGGCGAATTCGGTTGGCCTGCAGCCGCACCGCGCGGCGACTGTCTACAATAATCCCAATGCTCACCGCACCTGTGCCGGTGCGATTGCCCGCTTTCCCGGCCCGCTCATCATGCTGCCTTTGCTGCTGCCGCTCTCCTTGAAACCAGCCCCCGGACAGGGGTTCCGCCCGCTCTCCGCATCGCTTGTCTGCGGTACGGTGATGTTTTGTCTGGCGCTGGTGCTGGGCCCTCTTCAGGCCCCGACTCGCGCTCAGGCTCCAGCTCCGGTCCTGCCGACCTGGGACCAGGCGGGCATTGCCGACTTCGAATTGCAGGAGTGCCGGGGACGCAAGGTCACCAAGGCCGACCTGCTCGGCCAGCCATGGCTGGCGGCGTTTATCTTCACCAAGTGTGCCGGTCCCTGCCCGCTGGTCAGTTCCGAGATGAAGAAACTGCAGGATGCTACCCGCGACATCCCGCTGCGGCTGGTTTCGTTCACGGTCGATCCGGATCGCGACACCCCGGAAGTGCTGCAATTCTATGCCGACAAACTGGGGGCCGATCCCGACCGCTGGTGGTTCCTCACGGGAGACAAGCCGACGATCTTCGGTCTGGTCCGCAACAGCTTCAAGATGATTGTCGACGAGGCCGAAAATCCCCAACCAGTCGACGAGGTGATCCACAGCATCGAGATCATGCACGTGAATGCCGACGGAGTGGTGGTGGGGCGGTACAACGCCCGCAATGAGCTGCACATGGCCCGGCTGAAGAAGGTGGTGCAGGGGAAGATGGAACCGGGCGAAGCGCAGCGGCTGAATGCTCTGCCGACCGATGCCGCACCAACCGAAGTCGCCGAAACGGCCGACACCGGCGAGGAGACCCAAGCGACCGCCGCGGGGGAAATTCCCCGCTGGGTGCTGCGGTTGCCAACGACGAATGCGCTGCTCAACGCCCTGGCGACCATCTGTCTGGTGTCGGGCTACGTGTTCATCAAGCGGGGTGACCAGAAATCGCACGGGGCGATGATGCTTTCGGCCCTGATCACCTCGGCTGTCTTTCTGGGGTGCTACCTGACCTATCACTTCGCCCTGCAGCGGTACACGGGAAGCAGTTCCCAACCGTACCAGGGCCCCCCCGCCCTGAAACCACTGTACCTGTGCATCCTGGTGCCACACATTCTGCTGGCCCCGGTGGCGACGGGGATGGCGTTGACGACAGTCTGGCACGCCTGGCGGAAGAACTGGGCGAAACATCGCCGTCTGGCGCGGTTCACCTTCCCGATCTGGCTGTACGTATCGGTGACAGGTGTTATCATTTATCTGATGGTCTACCACCTTCCGCGGGCTGCCGCGGGAGGTTGACCCCCTGAACACCCTGAAACCCCGTTGGACGCAAGCCGGAATTGCGGTTCTTGAGGGAGAGGGTCAGGATGGTCGATACGGGTCGGGTGGTGAGTCGCCTGACGGACCCCAAACTGACGGAAACAGGGAGTTGCAAGATGAGCTGCATTCGCCGCGTTGTGTTGCCGCTGGTTCTGGCGTTGTTCGTCATCGGTTTGCCGGCGGTGGCCTCGGCCTGCCCGATGTGCAACCAGTCGATTCAGGAAGACAAGTCGCTGCCTTTCGCGTATCAGGCGAGCATCCTGTTCATGCTGGCGATCCCGTTTTCGCTGGCGGGGGGCCTGGGGGGGCTGATCTGGTACAAGTTCCGCCAGCACGAGCGGGCCACCCAGGCGGCGTATGCCCTGCAGGGACTGCAGCCCATTCCCGTGAGTGTTCGTCGCGATGACCGGGGTTTGCGGGTCTGAGGACCCCTGCGGCAATCGAGAGCGGCCCGGCTGACTGTTTGTGTTTGCCCCTCCTGAGGCCGATCATGGATCCGGTCTCTCGTGTGGCCGACCCGAACTACAGCAGGTCACTTCCTTCGTATTTGTGCCGGCATGACGCAGCCCTGCGATTGCAACCGGACAATTTTGCATTTCCTGTTCCAATAATCTGGCCGTTTGGATCGTTGACGCGACGGCTTCCCCTGAGACGATCGCAGTCCGGGACATTTCTGATTTCTCGGAGAGGTGATCCACGCGGTGTGATGAAATCACGCGTTGCCTTTGCCTGTTGAGGATGTGTCACAAGGGACACTCCTCTCTGCCGCCCTTCTGATGTGTTTGCCTGGACGCGGGAGGCGTCTCCGCCAGCGAGCAGTGCAGAAGTTCACGGTCGCTGAGGCGTCAAGGCACGAACCGACAGGTTTCAGCACAGACCCCGGGCGTCGCCTGCTGAACTGGCGATCCCAACGGGGGTGCTCGGCGAGCCCAACGTCAGCCGCGGTTGGATCGGGGACGCAGCCGCGCCAGCAATCGGCCCCAGCGCATCCGCAGCGACCACCACTCGTCCGCCAGGCGGAACCGCAACGGTTCCCACCACTGCAGCCTGTCGGGTGTCATCAGTGAGGGCATCCGGGGAACCCCCGGATTGATGTCTCTTCCGAGGTGACGCCGCAAAAAGCTCTGGAACCGCCCGGCGGCAGCATGCATGTCCTGCACGACCAATCGCTCATAAGGGACCCCCAATTCGTCAATCAGCGAATACCGCTCGGGAAACACAGAGGGGCTGGGGCGTGCCATCCAGACCGGGGTCCCCATGGCGAGACAGGGCAACGCCACATGCAGCCGGGAGGTGTGGACCTCGGCGGCCGTGCGATACTGCGACAGCAAACGCTCCGCCTGCTGCCATTGTTCGGCCACCGTGAGCTGGCGGCTGATGGTGTGGGGGATGCGGGTTCCCGGCCCGTCATAATCGACCGAAAACACTCCCGTTCGAGGTCCGTCGTAGCGGGGCAGGGTGGCACAGCCAGTGAGCTCAGACACGAGCCCGGCCGCGGTCAACCGTTCCACCGTCAGCGGATCGCGGGCCCCCACCGGCCAGGGAGATTCGCGTAGCCAACGCAAATACTGCGACTGACGCTCGTAAGGACCACTGACCCCCGCGAACAGGCATTGGGCTCCGTTCCGGGGGGGGCGTATCCCGCTCAAGGAACCCGTTGATCACAAACACCCGGCCCGGGGCGCACTGTCCAGGCGATGGCGAAAGACTCCTGTCAGCGGGCCCGGCAATCGGGTCGGCGCCAGGGTCTGGATCATGTCGCCAATTTTGCCAGTGCGATCGACGAGGCAACTGCCGTCAGGACGGGAGGCGTCGGTTTGTTGGTTCCGGGCAGTGCCGGGATTCGACAAGGACATCGGTGAGTACGGCTCAGTGGTCGTCGGGGTTGAGCGAGAACCGCTCGGGGGGTTCTTCGGGGGTGACCTCGGGGGGGCGCCAGCGGTCGGCACGGGGCGGGGGGGCGTCGGTGGAACCGGCGGGAGTTCCTTCGTGGATCCCCGTTTCCTGGTCGAGCAGATCGAGATTCTGCAGCAGCTCGCGGCGGTCGCTCCCCTGCCAGAGCAGCACGGTCTGTCCCTCCGAGAGCCGCAGTTTGAGCTTCAATGGACCGTAGCGCCACGGGAGCAGCCGCTCCAACAGCCAGCGCTGCACCCGCTCGAGAGTCTGCCCGAAGGACTGGGCGGGGGGCGGCTCGGGTTCTTCGACCACCTCCACCGAGCGCAGCCGGTCCCGCTTCCACTGGTCGATCTTCCCGGGAATGAACCCGACCGTGCGCTGCCGGCAAATGCGCTCCTGGGTGATCCACGCTTCCCGGTACGAGCCGAAGACCGCCGCCGCCAGGACCAGTCCCGCCAGCTTGAACGACCACCAGACGGGGAGCCACAAGAGCACGAACGCGCTCACCACCACCCCCAGAATGCGGACCGGGCGTTGAACGTGAGGGGCGAAAAATTCCATGATTCCTCCTGCAAGGCAGGCGAACAGGGTGATCTGGAGAGGTGGCTCGACACAACGGAAGCCGGCTGCCGGATTCCGCACGGGGGACTCACTGAATCCTCCGGTTCCGGACCATTGATCTTGACCGATTTCCGCAAATGGGGGAATGTCCGTCCCCTTGGATTTCCCCCCGTGCCCCAGAGCGGTTCGTCGCTGGGGTGCTCTTCTGGTTGCCCCTCTCCCCGGCACGTCCCGTCTCGGACTCTCGTGCATGAGCACCCCAGTCGCGCCTGCTCCCCGTTCTCCATCGCCTCAGCCGGCCTCCTGGCGGCGGTGGGGGCTGCTCGTGGGAGTTCCCCTGGCGGTGTTGGGGCTGGCGCTGAGTGCCGAGTCTTTGGCCCGACTGCGACACCAGCTCTTTCCCAAGCGGTTCGGGGTGGTTGAGCCGGGGCGGATTTATCGCAGTGGGCAGATCGCCTCGCGGCTCATTGCCGATGTTCTGCGCGACAACCGGATTGATCTGGTCGTCGACCTGACCAACGATTCCCCCACTGACCCCGCCGAATTGGCCGACAAACAGGCCGAGATCGCAGCCATCGCCAACCTGGGAATTGAACGGCATCAGCACATTCTCATTCCCGACGGCACCGGCGACCTGGTGACCTATGCGGCAGCAGTGAAGTCGGTGGCCGAGGGGGCCGCAGCGGGCAAACGGGTGTTGGTCCACTGTGCGGCGGGAAGCCAGCGAACGGGTGGAGTGGTGGCCCTGTACCGGCTGCTGGTGCAGCACAAATCGCCGGCCGAGGTGTACGAAGAGATGCAGGCCTTCAAATACAGCGTGCACGACTCGCCCCGGCTGATTGAATTCCTGAACGGGAACATGAGTGATCTGGCCGCGGAACTGGTCCGCAATGGCACCATCGACGAGATTCCCCAAAACCTGCCGGTGTTGCCCGACGAGCGGGTGGCGGGACTGCCCCGCGAACGGCACTGACGACCTCGACGGGGAAATCACCCGGACGAATCGCGCTGTCTCTCAGGGAGTCGTGGTGCGAGCAGCCACTCCGACGCCGGTCCAGCGCCGCCCCAGTTCCTGCCCCACGTAGCGCGTGAGGGCCCAGAGGCTGGGAGCCCCCAGAACATGGCGCAGGTAACCGGGAAAGCCGCCGGCAGGGGTCCGGCCCCCCGCCCGCCTCAGGCTGCGGTAACGCTGGTACAACAGCGACAGCTCGGCGAGGCCAGCCGATATTCCTGGCGGATTCATCGACAGCTCGGCATTACGTCGCTGCGCGGCGGAGACCGGAACCGCGGCGAGGCGACGCAGGACTTCGGCCGGGATCCCGCAGGAAAACTCCCGTTCAAGATACGCCAGCAGGACCGCCGCGGTCGCAGCCTGACCCCGGTCCCTGGCGGAATGCTCGAATTGCGTCCAGTCGAGATCAGTCCCGGCACTCCGGAGGAGGATCACGCTGTCGGCCGCCCAGCGCACGGGAGGAACCGGGTTCCAGCGTGACCCGTGGACCAGCAACAGCAGCAGATGATCGGCGGGGGAGGGAACAAGTGTGTGAGCCCAGCGCGTTCCCCCTGCCCGCTCACGCAGGGGAATGGCCCGGTTCCCGACGTCTTGATCGAGCCGCGGATCGAAATTCTCCTGGCTGAAAACCCAGTGCAGATCGGCACCGGTCCCTCCCGGCCCCCGGAATCCATGGGCATGCCGGGCGTGGAAGTAGGCGTCATCGAACAACTCACGGCGGCGGGGGCCGGCGGTCCAGCTGTCATGCGCTCCGGCGGCCGCCACGCGGGTTCCCGTCAAGGGGGTCGGCTCGGGGACCCAGCCGGCGTCACACAGGGCGTCGACCGCCTGATGAGCCTTGGCGAAGGGGACCACCAGGTCAACGTCATCCATCGGCCGTTGCCCGGGGTCGCCATAGTCGCACAGGGCGAGGGGGGCCCCCTTGATGACCATCGTGGGAATCTGGCGGGCGGCCAGCGACTGCACCAGAAGACTGGCCCGGGCCAGCACCAGTTGGTTGGCGTACCACGTCCGGCGATAGACCCCCTTGATGCGCTCCCGATCGCGGCTGTCGAATGCCAGGGCTTCGATTCGCTTCCACAGCAGGGGGAGCAGGCGGTACGAGCCGAAATCGATGTGGTCGAGATCGAGCTGCCGCTGCCATTCCCCGAAGTGCCGCCGGGCACTGTTTGGGTCGGAATCGAGACAGGCATGCAGCAGCAACGTCTGCAGCCGGGAGGGCTGCCAGGCGGGGGGACGGGTCACGACGGGCCTCCCGGGCGACGCCCCCGGCGACGATCGAGCGACGCCTTGAGAAGGCGGGCCCGTTCGAGGTCGGCCTGGGCCTTTTTGGTGAGGCTCATGTTGGCCCCATGCACGCGCCGCAGCAGGACCACGTCGGGCAGGATCTCGGTCCGGATGCCGGCCTCGGCGGCCCGCATCGACCAGTCGAGATCACCGAAGCTCTGGAGCGTTTCGTCAAACCCTCCCAACTGCGCGAACACCCGGGCGCGGAAGATGGCCACTCCTGCGATATGCCCCGGTTGCGGCGACTGGGGAATCTGCAACTGGGCGCGCAGCGCAGGGTCGATGTCTTCGCTGAAGAATGACTGTTGATGCCCCGCGACCATGTCGAGTTGGGGATCGGCCCACAGCCGCTCGAGACGGAGGCTCAAGGAACGGGGCGTGAGCAGATCATCGTGGTCCAGATGTGCGATGAACTCCCCGCGGGCCTCGCGCAGGGCGGCGTTCCGGCTGGCGGCCAGCCCGGCATGCGGGCGAGAGACCGTGCGGACCCGCGGCGCAAACGACTGGACCACCTGAACCGATTCGTCGGTCGAGCCGTCATCGACCACGATGATTTCCGGCGTCACCCCCTCCTGGGACAGCACGCTCTCGAGGGTCTGGGCCAGATAGCGGGCCCCGTTGAAGACCGGAATCAACACACTGAGCCGGGGAGCTTCGGGATGCGTCATGGGAGGGGATTCCCAACCGGGTTTGGGGGGGTGTCGGGTTCCTGGAAACTGGAGAGCGGGGGCAGATTGAGGGCCTGGCCTCCCCGGGCGCGCCGGCGCTCCAGCGACTTCTTGAACATCAGGATCTGGTAATGCTGCGACACCTGTTGCTGACGGGTGATGTTGCCTCCATGCAGCCGCTGGTGGACGATCAGATCGCGATGCAGCAGCAACCGCACCCCCAGTTCGCGGGCGCGCAGAAACCAGTCCCAGTCATCACAATACCGGAGCGATTCATCGAATTTGCCGACCGTGTCGAACAGCTCGCGGCGGAAGAGGGCGGTTCCCAGCTGCAACGTCAGCAATTCATTCCCGACTGCGGCGAAGGAGGCGACGGCGTCGGTGGGCCGGGACTGCAACGACTCGTACTGCCCCAACCCCACCACCAGCTGCGTCTCCGGCCGGGCCCGGAACCGGGCAAGTTGCCGGTCGAGCGCGTCGGTCGTGAAGGTGTCGTCGGCGTCGAGAAACCCGATGAACTCACCGCGCGCCAGCGAAATGCCGGTGTTGCGTGCTACGGGAGGACCCCCGTTCGGTTGACGATGCACCCGGAAGGGTTCACCCAGGCGCTCGGCGATCGCGGCGCTGGCGTCCTGCGAGCCATCATCGACCACGATCACCTCGAGGGGACGATGAGCCTGCGCCAGAATGCTGCGGATTCCCTGTTCGACATAGGCGGCCCCGTTGTAAACCGGCATGATGATGCTGACCAGGGGGCTTGCGGAGGAGGAGTTCATGAGGAGGGGTGCGCCAGATGTTGCAACAGGGGGAGAGTCTCATCGGGATCGGGGCCCACACGCAGCGACCAGCAGGGGAGCTGCTGGACCAGAGTCGTCAGCCGCCGCACCGCCGGGCCGCGGTCACCCGGCATCTGGAACAGTGTGCTGGGGGCCAGGGCCCGCAGGGTCTCTCCCTGGCTCGCGGGGACGAGGGTGGCCGGGCCGCTGGGAACAATCCGTGGCAGGACAATCGCCCTCAAGGGAGCACTCGGCACCACTTCCCACACGGTCCCCGGTCCGAGGAACAGGATCTGCTTCGATTCTTCCCACAGGGTGCTCGCGGCGAAGGGGGCCTGCAGACGGGGGAGCCGGGCGATCGACCCCCGATTGGCCTTGCCCGACGCGTAGAGCGAGTGCACCCGGGGACCATTCGCGCGGTCCACCAGGCAGTAGTCGTCGGCGAGATACCCGACCTGCGTTCCCAGACACGACAAAGCCGTGGTCGACTTTCCGGAACCGCCGCGCCCCACCAGCAAGACCGCCCCCGACTCGTCACCAACAGCGGCGGCATGCACCAACTGCCCTCCCCAGGCTGACGACCACCAATGCAAGATGCGTCGCAGGGGCCCGGCTTGTTCCCAGGCGGGAATGTGCGTGAGGTCGGGCGTTCGCCAGAGAGCGACCTGGCCCACCGGGTCGCAGGCCGCCAGACTCCCCGCGGCAGGCTCCCACGCGATGCGGGGCGGGCCCTCCCAATGAAACAGGCCGGTGTCGCCCGTCGGAAACGGCATCGGCGGCGGCGGACCGCCGGCAGCCACGTCATCCCAGCAGCAGATCGTGAGATCGGGACGCTCCCGAGAGCCATGCCCCGCCAACGACGGTTCCCACTGGAGGTGCCGCAGGGCGCGGATCACCAGCGGAACGGCCCGTCCCGAGAGAAACTCGAGTTGCACCCAGCGTTCGGCGACCCGAAAGTCAAACCGAGGTGGATTGCCCAGCGCGGTTCGCATCTGGGAGAACCACTGCCGCTGCGTGTCAAAATACTCCGCCGCAGAGCCCATACCGGCGCACCTGTGACCGTCTGGCTGGCCGCCCAGTTCCGTGCCCACGGGGAAATTACGGAAGCTGGCCCTGAGGCACAGCGCCCGACTCGGGGGTACCCGGCTGCAGGGGCCAACCGGCCTCGGCCACTTCGTGAATGGGATCCACCAACAGCAATTCCTGCATGTCGGTGAACTTCTCGAAGCGGGGGGCTTCAAACGGAATGCGTTCAGCCGGCGTCGCGACAGCCGCCATGGGGAGACCGGCTGAACCGGCGGCGGCGGAGACCAGCAACTGCTCGGCAACCAGGTCGGCAACAAACTGGTCCACCGCCGGGCCGATGACTGCAGGCGTCCCGTCGGTGATCTCGGCCAGCTGGTCCACAATGGCCCCGGCGGTCTGGCCGGCGACGAGGCGCTTCCAGACGTCGGCTCCACTCTTGGTCAGACTGTAATACGATCCCGTGACGAGGTGCACCACGATCACCTCTCCCTCCAGGTCCTCCTGAACCACATCAGGCGAGTTCAAGCGGTATTCCATAAGACTGCTGCACACTGACAAGGAGAAGACGGAATCGGGACCAGTCCAGACGGCTTTCAAGGCCAGCGATGCTGCCCGCGTGGCACGTCTCGTGAGTGTAACACCGGCGGAGGGGGCGACAGCGCGGCCCTGAGCGCAAATCGCCCAGAGCAGCGGGCCAGAGAGGATTTCGGTCCCGGCCGTAGGGGATATGCGAATTGTCCGTCCCCACAATTCCCGGACCCGACAGGCCGGGGCGTCGTCGGTACGGCGGCTGCTTCCTGCTTGACCCCCCCCGATCGGGCTGTCAGGATGCGATTCCGAGAGGGACGGGTCACGGCTCAAAAACGCCCGGACAGGGCGGGGCGCGACTGCGGACGGCATACGGTACGACGCCGGAGGGGTGACAGCAGCATGTCGAGATTGGGATCACGCGATGCAGACCGGAACGGAGGAAGCTCCTCCAGCACCGACCCGGCCGACCTGCGGGCCGCCGAGGATCTGGCCAAGGTCTACGAAGAGCTCTCCACCCAGCTGGCCCGGGTCATTCACGGACAGCAAGAAGTGCTGCGGCAGATTCTCATCGCGATGTTCGCCCAGGGGCACTGCCTGCTCGAAGGGGTTCCGGGACTCGCGAAGACCCTGATGATCTCGACGCTGGCGCAGCTCTTGTCGCTCGACTTCAAACGGATCCAGTTCACCCCCGATCTCATGCCGTCGGACATCACAGGCACCGAGATTCTCGATGAGGAAGAGGGGACCGGGCGGCGGCGGATGCGGTTTGTGAAGGGCCCCATCTTCGGCAACATCCTGCTGGGGGACGAGATCAACCGGACCCCCCCCAAGACGCAGGCGGCCCTCTTGCAGGCGATGCAGGAATACCAGGTGACCTGCGCGGGAGAGACCTTTCCCCTCGACCGCCCCTTCCTGGTGCTGGGGACGCAGAACCCCATCGAACAGGAGGGGACCTATCCCCTGCCCGAGGCGCAGCTCGACCGGTTCATGTTCAAGGTGGTGGTCGATTACCCCAGTTTTGAAGAAGAACTGGCGATTGCCGAGCAGACCACCAGCACGGGGACGCCGCAACTGACCCCCGTCCTCACCAAGGCCGACATCCTGGCGCTGCAGCGGGTGGTTCGGAAGGTCCTGGTGGGACGTTCCGTCTCGTCGTTCGCGGTCCGGCTGGTCCGGGCCACCCGTCCCAAGGGGGGCGAGGCTCCCGACTTTGTCCGCAAGTACCTCACCTGGGGAGCGGGCCCCCGCGCCTGCCAGGCGCTGCTGCTGGGGGCGAAGGCGAACGCCCTGCTGGATGGCCGGGTGCATGTCTCGCTGGATGACATCCGACAGGTGGCCAAACCGGTGTTGCGGCACCGTCTGGTGACCAGCTTCGCCGCCGAGAGCGACGGCATCTCGCAGGATGGCGTGATCGAGAAGCTGCTGGGCGTGATCCGCGAGGAGGGGTGATGGCGAACCGGTACTTCGACCCGGCGGCCCAGGCCCGCGTGGGGAAGCTCGAACTGGTCGCCCGGCAGGTGGTCGAGGGGTTTCTCTCGGGACGCCACCGCAGCCCGTACCATGGGTTCTCGGCCGAGTACCTCGATCACCGCGCCTACACCCCCGGCGATGAAATCGCCTCGATCGACTGGAAGGTGCTGGCCCGCACCGACAAGTACTACGTCAAGCTCTTCGAAGATGAAACCAATCTGCGGGCCACCCTGCTGCTCGACTGTTCGAAGTCGATGGCCTTCCAGAGCGGCGAACTTTCGAAACTCGAATTTGGCTGCTATCTGGCCGCGGCCCTCACCAGCCTCCTGCTGCACCAGAACGACTCGGTCGGCCTCGTCACGTTTGACACGGGCATCCGCCAGTACCTCCCCCCGCAGGCTCACCCCTCGCAGTTCCGCCGCGTGCTCGAGGCGCTCGACGGCACCGCCTCGGAAGGGGACACCGATGTGGGAAAGACGCTGCACGAGGTGGCCGAGCGCATCCGCCGGCGGGGGATGGTGATCATCCTCAGCGACCTGCTCGATGACCCCGAGCACATTGCGGCGGGACTGCAACATTTCCGTCACAACCGTCACGAGGTGCTGGTGTTCCACATTCTCGACGATGCCGAGCTGACCTTTCCCTACCAGCGGCTGACCCGCTTTCAGGACATGGAGGGGACGGGCCGGGTGGTGGTCAATCCGCAGAGCCTGCGGCAGCAGTATCTCGACCGGATGCAGCGGTTCATTGAGACCATCCAGGCGTCGTGCTTCGAGAAGAAGATCAGCTACCACCTGGCCCGCACCAGCCAGCCCCCGGCGGCGGTCCTGGCCGAGTTCCTCGACCGACGGGCCCGCCGGGGATGACGCCATGAATCTCATCCCCCTGCTCAATCCGGCTCTGCTGGTGTTCCTGCCCGTGGCGGCCATTCCGGTGCTGCTGCACCTGTTGACCCGGCACCGGGTGAAGACGGTGGAACTCGCCACCTACCGCTTCCTGTTCGACACCTACGTGCAGCAGCGGCGGCGGATGCGGTTTCTGGAGGCGCTGATCGCCCTGCTGCGGACCCTGTTTCTGGCGCTGCTGGTGTTGATGCTGGCGCGGCCGGCGCTGCGGCACTGGGACCGGCTGTTCGGAGCCGGGGGGAACCGCGAGGTGCTGCTGCTGGTCGACAGCTCCGAAAGCATGAACACCACGACAGCCGGTCGGTCGGCCCTCGACCGGGCCCGGGGAGTCGCGCAGGCGATTGCCGACCGGCTCGGGCCCGAAGACCGCCTCACCCTGTTCCGACTGGGGGCCCGTCCCGAAGAGGTCTTCAGCCGGTTCGCCGGTGACACGCAGGCGATCCGCAACAGCCTCGACGGCCTGAAGGCGGGTTCGTCGCGGGCCAACCTGCTGGCCGCCTTCAGCCAGATCTTCGGCCCACAGGCCCCGCCGCGGGAACAGCCCCTGGTCTACCTGCTGACCGATGGCCAGGCCTCGGGCTGGACCGAGCTGCAGCAGCAGGGGGCCGCCGGGTTGCTCCCCCAGGATGCCACGCTGCAGGTGATCTTCTGCGGCACTTCCACCCCACTCCCGAACCGCGCCGTGATCGGGGACACCCCGCGTCAGGCCCGGTCGATTGTCGGTCTGCCGGTCAAGCTGGTCCCCCGGGTCGCCAACCATTCGGCCACCGAAGCCGCCGAGGTGCAGATCAGCGTGCAGATCAACCGCAAAGAAATCGCCCGCCCGGTGATTTCCCTCAAGCCGGGCGAAACCACCCACCGCGAACTGGTCTACCTCCCCACCGAGCCCGGGGTCTTCGAGGGACGCTTTCACCTCGAGCGTCCGGAGGGTGGGCTGCCCGACGGCTTTCCCGCCGATGACGACTATCTCTTCACGCTCGAAGTGACCGAGCCCTTGCCGGTGTTGCTGGTCAACGGCTCACCGCACAACGATCCGCTCGAAAGCGAAACGCTGTTTCTGAAAACGGCCCTCACCGCTCCGGACGAGCGGGAACCGATCACGGTGCCGGCCGGCACGCCGCAGCCTCCCGCCGGGCCCCTGGCCACCCCCGATGCCCGCTCGCTGACGCTGCAGGAGATTGGGGAGGGGCAACTCAATGAAGAGATTCTCAAGTTGGCCCAGGTGGTCATTCTGGCGAACTGCGGGCAGCTGAATGGGAACCAGTACACGTTTTTGCGGAACTTCACCACCCGGGGGGGAGGGCTGGTGATTTTCCCCGGGGACAAGGTCAATCCCGATCAATACCGGCAGCAGTTCTTCAGCAACCCGCAGGTCCCCGACCGGCGGTTCGTGCCGCTCGATCTCGCCCCGGCACAGGGAGATCTCGCCGACGCCAACGCCGCCCTGCGTCTGGCGGGAGAATCGCTCGACTTTGCCCACCCGATCCTGTCTGTGTTCGACACGCCGCAGTCGCGGTATCTCACGAGTGCCCGGTTCTTCCGTCGGTTCCCGTTGGTGCCTCCCAGCCAGCGGGCCGACCTCCCGGCGAATGCGTCCATCCCGGCCACGACCGACAAAAGCTACTGGCCCCTCGCCCGTTTCAGCGATGGCAGCCCGGCGTTGATCGAGATGTGGCCCGGCGAGGGGAAGCTGCTGCTCGCGGCGTTTCCCGCCAGCGGCAAATGGTCGAACCTGCCGCTCAAGCCCGAGTTCGTGCCATTGGTGTTGCGGATGGTCCAACACGTCGCGCATCGCCCCGGTTTGGAATTTCCCTCGGTGGTGCCTCCGGCAACTCCGGCCGAGATCCGGGTCGCCAAGAACTGGGAGCCCATCAGCGGGCAGGTGCTGGATCCTGCCGGGCAGCGGTCGCCGCTGCAGTTCCGGCCGACCGGCTCGCGCTCGATCGCGGCGGTCGAACAGACCGGCCTGAAGGGGTTCTACGAAGCCGAGATCCGGGGGGGAACAGGCGACGATACCAAACAGGGAACCGCCCGGTTTGCCGTCAATCTCGCCCCGGAGGAATCGGACTTCACCCGCATTGAAGAGTCGGCGGTGCGCGATCTGTTCCCGGGGACGACCGTTGAGTTTGTCGATGCCACGGCCGAGGCGCAGCAGCAATACGGCTCGGTGGGGGGCGATTCGCGCGAGATCTGGCGCCCCCTCATTCTGCTGATGCTGGGAGTGATGGGGCTCGAGTTCTGGCTGGCCACCCTGGGAGGTGGGCGGGACGATGCCTCGCAGACCACCCTGCGCGACCGGTTGGGGGGGCTCAACCCGGCCCGCTGGGTCGGGGCGATGACCGGCAGTCAGATCCCTCCCGACCCGCAGACTCAATAACGGGTGGTCTGAGGTTGGCGTGAGAGTTTCCCTCACCTCAGCCTGCACCGCACGGTACCATCGACAGACCCCGGTTGCCCTTTTTGCCTCTCCTCCACGCACGGTGAATCCGATGTCGACGAATCCGGTTTCGCGATTCGATCAGCTCCCGGGTGGCTCTTCCCGAGCCGCCGACCGCGCGACGCCCGACCTCACGACTCCCGACCTCTCTCCGATCCGACGGCTGATTGGCCGGGTGCGGCAGTTGCTGCGCACCAGTTGGGTGGCGACGGGAGCGGGACTGACCCTGGCCCTCGGCGTGGGCCTGCTGGTGGCGGTCTCGCTGCTCGACCTGGCGTTGCCGCTGGGTACCGTGTGGCGTCTGGCGGGGTTGGCGCTGGTGATCGTTCCCAGCCTGCTCGCGGCGTATGCGGGAGTGCTGCGCCCGCTGTTCCGCCGGCTGAGCAATTCGGGGGTGGCCCGGCTCATTGAGTCGCACCTGCCGGGGATCCACAACCGCCTTGTGAGCGTGGTTGATCTCGACCAGCCTGGCGCTCCCCAGCCGATGTCTCCCACCTTCCACCGCCGCCTGGTCTCGGAGACGCTGACACGGGTGGCCCCATTCCAGCCCCAGACGGTGGTCGACCGGCGCAGTCTCTGGCGGTCGGCCGTGGCGGCGCTGGTGGCGGTGGGGGCGTTTGGCGCGGCGTGGACCCTGTTCCATGACCGGTTGCCGACGACGCTGGCCCGCATCTTCCAGCCCCTTTCCGACATTCCTCCCGCCTCGGGAGTGCAGTACGACGTGGTTCCGGGAGACACCGTCGTGCTGCGGGGAGACCCGCTCGAACTGCGGGCCGAGGTCACCCAGGGGGAACCCGATCGCCTGCAGCTCGAGATCGTTCCCACCTCGGGGGGGCCCGCCCTGTGGTACGACCTGGAGCGCCAGGAAGGAGACCCTGCGCTTTGGCAGTTCACGCTCACCGGATTTGAACAATCGTTTCAGTACCGGATCCATGGCGGCGGGACGTGGAGCCAGGCGCAGACGGTGACGATGGTCGACCGGCCGCAGATTCTCGACGCCCGGGCGTTGCTGCACCTGCCGAAGTACCTGGAACTGCCCGAGCCGCGCGAGAATCCGCCGGGGCAGTTGTCGGTGACGGGACCGGAAGAGAGCGTGGTTGAAGTCCAGGTTGCGACGGCCGGCCAGGTGGCGCGGGGTGAGATTCAGCTGCTGAAGACGGTGCAGCATCGCGAGCCGGTGTCCGAGCGGATCGAGCGGGTCTGGTTCGCCGAGGCGATTCCCGAGGGAGCGCACGCCGAGGGGGCCTGGGAATGGAACCTCAAGCTGCTGTTGCGGAACGCCCACACCGATGCCGCCCAGCCAGGACTGCACCGCCATCTGTTCCACAACGCTCCCAAGCCCCACGTGGTCCGGAGCGGCGAGCATCTCTTCGCCCATGTTTACCTCGTACCCGACCTCGTCCCCGAGACGATCATGCTCGAATGGCATGACGGACAGAACTGGGAACACCGGGCGTACTGGGGAGCCGACAGGATTGCGTTCGGTCAGCCCGAGACCGCCAGCCGGCGCCGCCTGGGAGACCTGCCCCCCGCGGGTCAGTGGACCCGGCTGGAGATTC
The DNA here is from genome assembly GCA_046339535.1 of Planctomycetaceae bacterium. Classification (GTDB taxonomy): domain Bacteria; phylum Planctomycetota; class Planctomycetia; order Planctomycetales; family Planctomycetaceae; genus UBA10511. Next base: position 41,632 of record JBKDUK010000240.1, read on the forward strand.
CCGCCGACCTCGTGGGGCTGGCGGGAAAATCCTTGAAGGGAATGGCCTTCTCTTTGTTTGGCGGGCAGGCGATCTGGCATCGCACGGGGACGCTGCCAGGGGAATTCAAAATCGTTGAAGAACTGACGGTGGCCGAACGGCTGCCGCTGTCGCAACTGGGGTCCGACCTGTGGGGGGGACGGTTCCCTCTCGTGGGGACGGGGAAGTACCGGGTCGAGCTGCACAACTCGCTGGGGCATGCCAGCCAGCCGATGGACGAGGCGGCGTACGTGGCGATTCCCGACAAGCCGCCGCAGATTCTGGTGGGGCGGCCCGGAGTCGACCTGACGCTCTCGAAAGCGGTGCGGGTGCCGGTGGCGATTTCGGCCTACGACGATCTGGCGCTCGCCAAGCTGACGCTGGCCATTCAGCCCCCCGGAGTGACCGGGTTCGAAAGCCGCCCGATCGTGCGGTTTGCTCCCGGGGTGACCACCGACGACCGGCTGCACACACTCGACCTCGAGCAGTTCGGGATGAAGCCAGGAGACGTGCTGAAGTACCGCCTCGAGGCGCACGACCGGAAGGAACAGAGCCGGTCGACACAGGAATTCACCATCCGCATCCAGAACGATGCCAATGCGGCCGACAAAAAACTCGAGGCGTTCGAGAAGCAGCAGGAACAACTCGCCCAGAAGTTCGACAAGCTGGTGACCGACCAGCAGCGGATCGAGCAGCGGCTGAACGAACTGCGCGAACAGCATCGCGACCTGACAAAAACGCTCGACGAAGCCCGGGCCGCAGCGCGGGCTGAAGCCCAGAATGCCGACGCTCCACCCGATCCGCAACAACCCAACCAGCCCCCGGCGGCCCCCCAGCCGAAGCTCGCCGAGGCGACCCGGCAGCAAGTGGCCCAGGTGCAGCAGCAACTGGCCGAGATGGCGCTGCAGGAAGCCCAGAACCTCGCGGCGGGGAAGCAGTTGGCGGAAGAACTGAAGGGGGTGGCCGACCAGGCGGCCCAGTTGGCGCTGCTGCCTCCCCAGTTGCAGCAGCAATGGCAACAGTTCCCGGAGAGTGTGCAGCAGGAGGGGATCCAGCCCCTGCAAAACCTCGCCGATGACCTGCAGCAGGCCAGCTCTCCCGAGAAGCAACCGGCCCCCAACCTGCCGGCCCTGGCGGAAGACGGCCAGCGGGTCCAGCGGCACCTCGACGACCTGCGCCAACGGATGCAGGCGCTGGCCGAAGCGACCCAGCAGGCGCAGCAGGATCCGCAATCGAGCCTCGACCGGCTGCGCGAGAAGCTGCTCTCTCAGGAAGCGCAGACGACCGCCCAGGACCTCGAGGCCCTGCAGCAGTTCCTGTCGGAACTGCGCGACGACCTGCAGCAGTACAACCAGCAGGAAGGAGCGCTGCAGACCGAGACCCAGGCCGCCGCCGACCCGGCTCTGGCCGGGCTCGAACAGCAGCAGGGCCAGCTCGAAACCCGGGCCGACCCGCGGCTCGACCAGGCCCGCCAACTGCTGGCCGACCCCACGCGCATCCCGGAAACTCCCCCCGCCCGGAACGCCGCCGAAAAGAGCAGACCGGGTGAAACCACCCCGGGCAAAAACCCGGCCGACATGTCGAACCCGAACAATGCGAACCCCAGCCCGCGGGAACAGTCGCAGCCAGCCCCAGGGCAGAACGAGAAGGGGCAGCCCGAGCAGAAGCCGTCAGAGAGAGGGACACCCGCCGGTGAGAAACCGTCGCCCGACCAGCCGCCGGCGGGGAAACCCGGTACGACCGGTGAATCACCCACCGGCGAATCGCCGACGGGCACTCCGCCCCCTGCGGGAGACCGCACACCAGGCGCACCGAATCCGAAGGGTCAGCCTGGCCCCGATCGCCAGGCGCTGCTGGACCGCGAGGCGGCCAAGAAGTCCGAACTCGAGGCGGCCGAGCGCAGCCTCGCAGAAGATTTCCAGTCGCTGGGCGACCTGATCGACGAACTGCAGGCCGCCACGGGAGAAGGTCCCGAAGGAGACGCCCCCCCGCAGCCAGGCGAGATGGATCCGACCGACGCGGGGGATGCCTCGCAGTCCCCCACGGGTGAGTCGGCCCCAGCCAACGGTCAGTCGGCTGGGAAGCCGGGGGATATGCCTCCCGGCTCGAATCCCACCCCGGCCCAATCGGGAGCCAGTCCGGGCCAACCTGCTGAAGGAGGCCAACCATCGCAGGGGGGATCTCCCAAGTCGCAGGGGGCCAGCAAACCGACGGTGGCCGAGGGAGACAACCCGAAGAACAGCCGCCCGGCCGATCCCCAGGCGCTGGCCGACCTGTTGAACTCGCAGCGTGTGCAGGAGGCGAAGGCGATGGCCGCCCGGATGCAGGCGGCCCGCCAGGGTGCCGACCCGAATGCGCCCCCCCGGCCCATGGCGGCGAACGCCGCGACTCCGCCGAACCAGGCGGGAAGTGCCTCGGCCACCCCCTCGACGCTACCCGTGCTGCCGGTCGACGCCCGCCTGGCCGACCTCGATCTCGACACCCGCACGGTGCTGCTGAAGCTCCCCCCGCGCATTCGTGAAGAACTGCTGCAGGGATTGCGTGAAGAGGGTCCCGAGGGGTATCAGCAGTTCATCCGCAACTACTACCAACGGTTGGCCAAGGTGAAGGGAGACAAGAAGTGACCTCCCGGCGGCCAACTGGCAAGTGGTGGCGAACGGCATGATTCCCACCGGTCTGCTGAAGTGGTTTCTCGACACGATCGGGTATGCCGATCGGGAAGTGCTGACGCACCTCGACCAGGTGACGCTCGCCTTCCAGCGCCCCGGGCTGTTGTGGCTGGGACTGGCGGCGTGGGGACCGCTGGTCTGGCTGATGCGCCGTCGGCAGCGGCGACAGTTCACCTCGGCCCCCAACGGGCTGATCAACACCCTCACCGCCACCCGGGCCATCATTCTGGGTCTGATGCTGCTGACCCTGGCGGGCCCCTTTTTGAAACTCGACCAGCGGGTCGAGAAACGCCCCGTGGTGGCGGTGGTGCTGGATCAATCCGACAGCATGCGTCTGCCCGCTGGTCCGTTCGAGAACGCCGCCATCACGGCGAAGCTGGCCGAAGCCGCCGGGCTGATCCCCCCAACCGACCCGCGACCGGCCTCGGACACATCCGCCGCGGCACCCGCAGCCGGATCGACGACCAGCCCCGTCACTCCGCCGTCACTGCCCCCCGAGGTGGCCGAAACCCTGCGGCAGATCAGCCGGTTCGATCTCGCCCGGGCCATCGTCCAACAGGCGGGCCCTCTCTGGACGGAACTGGCACAGACGCATGACGTGCGGTTCTTCCAGTCGGCCGTCACACCGCAGCCGTTGCCCCTTGAGAGCGAACGGCCCGAGTACCCCGCGCTGGATGAGACCCCGGGCTTACCGGCCACGCACCTGGGAGACACCATCGGCAAAGTGCTCGAAGAGGCGGCCGGTCGACCCGTGGCTGGCCTCGTGCTGCTGAGTGATGGACAAAACACCGGCGGGGTCTCTCCCGCCGAGGCCGCCCGGTCGGCCGGGCTGGCGCAGGCACCGCTCTTCACGGTGCCGGTCGGTCCCCCGGGGCGATTGCGCGATGTGGCCGTCGTCGATCTGTTCACCTCGGGACAGGTCTCGGTCGGCGACACCGCGCAGGTCTCGGTCACCATCGAAAGCACCGGGTTCGATGGACAGCCGGTCGACGTGCAGTTGTTCGATGGCACCACCCCGCTGGCGAGCCGCCGGCTGGTCCTGGCCAGCGGCGAGCAGCAGCACATGGAGTTGAGCTTCGAGGCGAAAGAGGCCGGCCTGCGGACGCTGAACGTGGTCATTCCCGTGCTGCCTGAAGAACTGGGGCCCCTGCACGCCAACAACAGCGACACCACGCAACTGCGGGTCGCGGCCGGGAAGCTGAAGGTGCTGCTGATCGACGGAGCCCCCCGCTGGGACTTCCGGTTTCTGAAGAACGCCCTGCGGCGCGATCATGGGCTGGAAGGGCGCAAGGAAGCCGAAATCGACGTGCTGCTCGACAGCGAACTGGCCCGCCAGAGCGTGCCCGCCGGAGCCGCCGGTCCCTACCCCGCCACGCTCGACGAGCTTTGCGAGTACCACACCCTCATTCTGGGAGACATCGCCGTCGATCGGCTCCCCGCGGGTTTTCTGGGGCTCGTCCGGCAGGGGGTGGAAGAGCGGGGGCTGGGGTTGATTGTCGCGGCTGGTCCCCGGGCGACGCCGCAGACGTGGACTGAAGACGAACGGGAACTGCTGCCCGTCCGGCTGGCTGCCAGCAGCAACGGCGCACTGGCCCCCGTTTACAACCCCTATCGCCTGGCGATCACCCCCGAGGGGGAACTGCACGAACTCTTGCGGCTCTCTCCCGACGCGGGACAGAACCGCGAGACCTGGGAGCGGATGCCGCCGTTCTTCTGGGCCGCCGCGTGCGAGCGGGCCAGCCCGGCGGCCAGTGTGCTGGCGGTGAATACCAGCGTCGAGAACGGCTATGGCAAACAGCCGTTGATTGCCTGGCACTTTTTTGGCACCGGGCGGGTGCTGTTCGTCGGGACCGATTCGACGTGGCTTTGGCGGCAGAACACCGGCGACCGCTACTTTTACACCTTCTGGGGGCAGGCGGTGCGGTTTGTGGCCCGGCGGGAGCCCGAGGAGGGCCGTCGCAGCCGGCTGGAGATCTCTCCGGCGCGCGTGCAGCCCGGCGAGGCGACCCGGCTGGAACTGTGGGGAGTCAACTCTGCCGGAGAACCGCTGACCGAACAGCGGGTGGCGGTGCAGATCGAAACTCCCGACGGCACCCCCGCCCAGGTCGATCTCGCCGCTGATCCCCAGCAGCCGGGACGCTACACCGGCCGGTTCCTCCCCACGCTGGCGGGTGACTATGCGGCGATCTTCGACCCGGGGTCGGGTGCCGACCGGGCCGAGGCCCGCATCAAGGTGCTCCCCTCGACCACCGAGCTGCGCCGCCCGAATCTCAACCGGGTGGCCTTGGCCGGTTTGGCCACCGGTTCGGGAGGGGAACTGCTGGAACTGACGCAGCTCGACCGGCTGCGCGAGTTGCTGAAAGGAACCCCGGGGACGATCCAGCTCTATCGGGAGAAGACCCTCTGGGACAACTGGCTGATGCTGGTGCTGCTGGTGGGGGTCTACTCGCTTGATGTGGCGCTGCGCCGGCTGGCGGGATTGACCTGAGTGGCCGACCTGCGTGGCCGGGCCCCCGAACAGGAGCGGGTGGTGTCTCGCTCTTGTTGATTTGTCTGCAACTGGTGTGTCATGCCGCACTTTCTGCTGTTTTACGAGGGAGCCCCCGACTATCTGGCCCGGCGGGGGGAATTTCGGGCCGAACATCTGCACCGGGCCTGGGCCGCTCAGGCGCGGGGAGAACTGGTGCTGGGGGGGGCCTATGCCGACCCGGTCGATGGGGCGTTGCTGATCTTCCAGGGAACAGACGCCCGGGTGGCCGAGCAGTTCGCCGAGCAAGACCCCTACGTGCGGCACGGCCTGGTGGCGCGGTGGTGGGTCCGCCCCTGGACGACGGTGGTGGGAGATCTGGCCGAGACTCCCGTTCGCCCGGCGGGGAGTTGAAAAGAGCGCGACGGCGGCGTCACAATGCGGGATGAAGAGAGTTGGCAACCGCGGAGCCGGCGTGGGAATAAATCCCGGGTTTCGCGCATCACACCTGTATCCCGTTGCCACGGGACACGTGCTTTTTCACCTGCTGTGAAGGAACAAGACATGTCGCTGAAGACGATTCGTTCGGTCGCCCTGGCCACCCTGGGTGCCGTGGTGTTGACTGTGGTTGGTTGTGCCCCGGCTCCCTCGGCTCCTCCGGCCGGCGGCAGCCCCAGCACCCTGCCGACGAACGGCCCCCCCTCGACCGGACCGACCGGCGGCGTGAAGCCGGCGGCTGCGGCCGACGACCAGGCGGGCTCGACCACCGGCGCGACCGAGTCCTCCGAGAAGTAGTCTGCTGGCCCTGCTCTCCCGCACTGGCTGGAGAACAGGGCTGTGGACCGAGAAATATCACCGGCTGTTCCCCCAGGGGGGAGCAGCCGGATTTTTTTTGGTCCGAGGGGAAAGCCAACCTCTCCCGAAGACCCGAGGCGCAACCTCACCCGATTCCTGCTCGCGGCAACCGCTACAAACGCCCGATTCGCTACTTTCCCCGACAGTCTTCCTCGACTCAAACATTTGTTTCAACATCAGTTGTTCAAACAGGGATATCCGCTTAGACTTTCGTCTGAGCAGGGAAAAGGTTTTCCTGCCTGCGAGTCATCGAGGGCCAGACGCGGGGTTTCGACCCTGCCAAAAACCCGGGATGCCTCGCATCGCTTTGCCCTTTTGGCCCAGCGACCGGTGGCCGACTGGATTTGTTCGACGTCTGGTTTCCAACTCCTCTGCTCCATGACCAACACTCAACTCGCCGAACAGTTCTTCCTGCAGATTGCCGTGATCCTGATGGTCTGTCGTCTGGTAGGCATGGTGGCCCGCTGGTTCGGTCAGCCCCAGGTGGTGGCCGAGATGATCGCCGGGGTCTGCCTGGGTCCCTCGCTGCTCGGGCTGTTCTTCCCGGAGCTGCAGTCGGCCATCTTCCCCTGGGACCGCACAACGCGCGATTCGCAAAGTTACATCTACCCGGTGTCGCAATTGGGGCTGGCTCTCTACATGTTCACCGTGGGGATGGACTTTCGCCTCGACATTGTCCGCTCGCGGTGGACCAGTTCGCTCGCCGTTTCGCTGGCGGGCATGCTCAGCCCGTTCGTCCTCGGAGCGGGTCTGGGGCTGTATTTCCACAGTTCCACCGACCTGTTTCCGCAGGGGAGTTCCGCCTGGGCCTCGGCCATCTTCCTCGGGGCCTCGATGTGCATCACCGCCTTCCCGATGCTGGCCCGGATCATCCGTTACAAGGGGCTCAACGGCACCCGGATGGGGACGGTTGCGATTGGGGCCGGAGCGATTGACGACGCCTGTGCCTGGTGTCTGCTGGCGGTGGTGCTCTCGAGCATTGAAGGAACCCCCACCGCCGCCCTCAAATCGATTGGGGGGGGGCTGCTGTTCCTGCTGTTCATCGCCTTCGTCCTGCGGCCTCTGTTGCTCAGGATGCAGCGCTGGCTCATCCGCGATGAACAGGTCAGCGAGGCGGGCTTGGTCATCTGCCTGGTGATGATGGCACTGGGGGCGCTGGCCACCGACAAGCTGGGACTGCACGCCGTGTTTGGCAGTTTTCTCGTTGGCACCGTCATTCCTCGCGGCACCATCGTCCGGGGAGTGACCGAGCGGGTCGAGCCGCTCACCGTCGCGCTGCTGCTGCCGATGTTCTTCACCTTCAGCGGTCTGAACACCCGGATTGGGCTGCTGAACTCGTCCACGCTGTGGATCGACTGCCTGCTGGTGCTGGCCGTCGCCATGGTCGGCAAGGGAATCTCGTGCTGGCTGGCCGCCCTCGCCACCGGCATTCCCAACCGCGAGGCCCTGGGGATCGGCGTGCTGATGAACGCCCGCGGCCTGATGGAGTTGATCATCATCAACATCGGCCGCGAAAAGGGACTCATCTCCAACCAGCTTTTCGCCATGCTGGTGATCATGGCCATCGTCACCACCCTCATGGCCTCTCCCCTGTTCGATCGCCTGACCGGGTCGATGACCACCCCCCAGACCGACTGAGCACCCTGTGGGCGCACGGCACCCCGCATCCCGGGTCCCCCCCCAGGTGAGTCGAATTGGCTCCCCCTTCCGCTCCGCGGTATACTGCGGCGTCCTCCGGTGGGGAGGTTCCACGGGGTCGTTCACTCGGCCAGCCTCGGTGTGGGTGCTTCCATGCGGCTCTTGGTTTGCCTGCTGTGTCTGGTTGGTCTGCCGCTGGGCGGCATCCCCGGCACGTCCGGCCTTGCCCGCTCCGCTCGGGCCGACGACGCCCCTCCCGCGCAGCCAATCCCCCCCGACCGTACGATCATCTCGCTGCGGATCTAACCCGCCACATTGCGGCTGACCGGGTCCAACCGCCGGCAGCAACTGCTGGTGACGGGGATCGGGGATGATGGCCGCGAAGTCGATCTGACCCGGCTCGCCCAGATCGAGCTGGTCCCCGCCGCCGGCACCCCGGCAACCACTCCTCTGGCCCGCCTCGAAGCCGCCCGACTGAGCGGACTGCGGGATGGCGAGGCCATCCTGCGGGTCACCTGGGGCCCGCTCGCCTGGCAGGGAGCGCTGGTGTTGGCCGGGGTGGAGACACCCCCCCCCGTCGACTTCGCCCGCGATGTGAATCCCATTCTGACCCGTCTGGGCTGCAACAGCGGCGGCTGCCACGGCCGGGCCAGCGGACAAAACGGCTTCAAGCTGTCGGTGTTCGGGTTCGACAACGCCTTCGACTACGAGGCCATCGTCCACCAGGCCCGCGGACGGCGGGTCAACACCGCCAGCGCGGCCGACAGTCTCATTCTCACCAAACCGGCGGGCATTGTGCCCCACGGCGGTGGCCAGCGGCTGAAGAAAGACTCGCTCGACTACGAGGTCTTGCGGCACTGGATCGACCAGGGACTCCCTCCCGCCGATCCCCAGGTCCCGCACCTGGTCTCGCTGGAGGTCAGCCCGACCGAGCGGGTGCTCTGGGCGGGGGCCACCCAGCAGATCCTCGCGACCGCCCACTACTCAGACGGCACCATCCGCGACGTGACCCATGCCGCGTTCTATGCCTCGAACGCTCCCCATGTGGCCGAGGTGGATCCGCAGGGGCTGGTCCGGGTGGGGCACAACCCGGGCGAGGCGGCCATCACCGTCAACTACATGGGGCAGGTGGCGGCGGTGCAGGTGCAGTCGCCGCGGGCCGGCTCGGCCCTGCCAACGGCCGATCCTCCTGTCCACAACCCCATCGACCGGCTGGTCTGGGCGAAGCTGCGCAAGATGGGGCTGACCCCCTCTGAGGTGTGCGACGATGCCACGTTCCTGCGCCGGGTTTCGCTCGACCTGCTGGGGACGCTGCCGACCGTCGACGAAGCCCAGAGCTTTCTGGATGACACGCACTCGAACAAACGCGAGCGCTGGATCGACCACCTGCTGACCCGCGAGGAATACGCCGACTTCTGGTCGCTGAAGTGGGCCGATATCCTGCTGGTCGACCGCGAGAAACTGGGGGACCGCGGCGCGTTCGAGTTCCACCGCTGGCTGCGCGGGCAGTTCGCCCGCAATCGTCCGTACGATCAATGGGTGCGCGAGCTGCTGACTGCCACGGGAGACTCGGCCAAGTTTGGTCCCGTCAACTTCTTCCGCTCGGCCGACACGCCCGACGCCCTCGCCCGCACCATCAGCCAGGCGTTTCTGGGGGTGCGGGTCGAATGTGCCCAGTGCCATCACCACCCCTTCGAGAAGTGGTCGCAGGAAGACTATTACAGCCTCGCGGCGTTCTTCCAGGGGCTGGAACTGCGGCCGCTGGGGAAGGACCGCGTGCTCGTCCTGCACCCCGGCTACCGCGACCTGACCATTCCCCAGACGACCACCGTCGTCACCGCGCACGCCCTCGACGCCCCGGTCTCCGACCAGCTCAAGACGGGAGATCCCCGCCGGGTGCTGGCCGACTGGCTGACGGCGAAAGAGAACCCGTGGTTCGCCCGGCTTGCCGTCAACCGGCTCTGGAAGCACTTTCTGGGACGGGGCCTGGTGGAGGCCGAAGATGACCTCCGTTCGACCAATCCCCCCACCAACGGTCCGCTGCTCGATTACCTGGCGGCCGAACTGATGCAGTCGGGGTTCGATCTGAAGCACGTGATGCGGCTGATCCTCAACAGCCGGGTGTACCAGTTGTCGAGCGAGCCCAACGCCACCAACCTCGACGATGAACAGAACTTCTCGCACCACGTCATCCGCCGGCAGTCGGCCGAGGTGCTGCTCGACTCGATCAGCCAGGTGACGGGTGTTGCCGAGAGCTTCCCGGGACGTCCTGAGGGAACCCGTGCGATTGCCCTGTGGAACAACCGGCTCCCCTCGTATTTCCTGGAGATTTTCGGGCGTCCCGAGCGGAACACACCCTGCGAGTGCGGCCGCTCGAGCGACCCCACCATGGCCCAGGCGCTGCACCTGATGAACGCCCCCGAGGTCGAGGCGAAGATTGCCCATCCGCAGGGGCGGGTCGCCCGGCTGGTGGCCGAGGGCAAATCGCCCGACCAGATCGTCGAGGAACTGACCCTCGCCGCCCTTGGCCGCCCTCCCGACGAGCGGCAGAAAACCGTCGCCCGCCGGCTGTTTGACGCGGCCCCGCCCCGCGAGGCGGCCGAAGATTACCTGTGGACCCTGCTCAACTCGTACGACTTCGTGCTGATCAAATAGGACCCTGTCGCATGGCACATCCCTACTGTGACGGCATCGACCGCCGCGGCTTCTTCAAGGTCGGCTCGCTGGGCGGGCTGACCCTGGCCGAAACCCTGCGGCTGCAGGCCCTGTCGGCGGCTGAGATTCCCGCCGAGAAGCGGAATGAAGTGAACTGCATCTTCATCTTCATCATTGGCGGCATGGCCCACCAGGACATGTGGGACCCCAAGCCTGAAGCTCCTGCCGAGATCCGGGGGGATTTCACCCCCATCCAAACCAGGGTGCCGGGGATCCAGCTCACCAACATTCTGCCGCGCATGGCCCAGGTGACCGACCAGATCGCCATCCTGCGCGGGCTGACGCACACCGATCCCGACCACACCGCCGGGTATCATGTGATGATGACCGGCGTGCACCCCGGCGTGGGGGGAAACTTCAACCGGAACAAGCAAGACAACAACGTGCACCCCGCGCTGGGGTCGATGGTCTCGAAGGTGGGGGGAGGGAACGGCGCACTCCCCCCCTACATCTCGGTTCCCAATTTCCTCAACAGCGGCGGACCGGCGTTCTTCGGAGCCAGCCACGCGCCGTTTGTGATCGAGTCGGATCCTGCGTCACCCGAGTTTTCGGTGCGCGATATCGTACTGCCCGAGGGGGTCGCCACCGACCGCAGCCAGCGCCGGCAGGGGGCCCTGCGCGAGATCAACCGCCTCGAGGCGGCGGCCGAGAAGGCGAGCCAGACCGTGCAGGCGGTCGATGTCTTCCAGGAAAAGGCCTACAACCTGATGACCTCGCAGAAGGCCCGCGTCGCCTTCGACATCTCCCGCGAGAGCCCGGAGACCCGCGACGCCTACGGCATGACCAGCCTCGGGCAGTGTTGCCTGCTGGGCCGGCGGATGGTCGAGGCGGGCTGCCGGTTCGTCGCCATCGAAAACGGCCACTGGGACACGCACCGCAAAAACACCATGAGCCTGCGCGACCTTCTCGTGCCGGCGCTCGACCAGGGACTCTCGGCCCTGCTGACCGACCTGAAGCAGCGCGGGCTGCTCGACACGACCCTGGTGGTGCTGACCACCGAGTTCGGCCGCACCCCCCGCATCAACCAGATGGCGGGACGCGACCACTGGCCGCAGGCGTTCTCGATCGTGATGGCCGGCGCAGGAATCCGCGGCGGGAATGTGATTGGGGCCACCGATTCGCAGGCGGCGTACGTCACCGACCGCCCGGTGACCCCCGGCGACATGTCGGCCACCGTGCTGAAGCTGCTGGGGATCGACCCCGACATCGTCGTGCACACCCCCGTCGGCCGGCCGGTGCAGCTCGCCAACGGTGGCCGCCCCGTCCACGAACTACTGTAGCCGACGCCGGGGGGAACGCTCCCCCCAACAACCGGCTCGCATCCGCACTCTCTTTTGGCTGGCCCTTTCGCATGCGCCCCTTCCCCCTTCTTCCTGTGCCCTGCAGGGCCATGTGGGCCTGGGGTGCCGGGTGCGCCCTGCTGGTTCTGACCATCCTCCCGGCCCCCCTGGCCGCCCAACAGGTCCCCACCGAGCCCGCCAGCACCCACATCTTCCCCGCCGGGGGCCGCCGGGGAACCACCGTCGAGGTGCGCGTCGGGGGCGAGTTTCTCCCCCCCCACACCCGGCTGCACCTCGTGGGCGACGGAGTCTCGGCCCCCGCCGAATTGGGCGATCCCGCCACCGCCGCCTACGAACCGGCCCCCCGCCGCAAACCGGGGGGGACACCCATCAACTACCCCCGCGAGTTCGCCTCGCGGATCACCATCGCCGCCGATGCCACGCCGGGGCAACGGCTGTGGCGCGTCTCGTCGGCCCGGGGAGGGACCGGGGGGCGTCCCTTTCTCGTGGGAGATCTGCCCGAACACATCGAACGCGAGTCGAACTCAACCCCCCAGACCGCCGAGCTGCTCATCCTGCCGGTGACCCTCAACGGCCAGATCGCCGGCGAGCAGGATCACGATCACTTCACCTTCTCTCTGGCCGAGGGAGAACTGGTCTGCATCGACGTCGCGGCCAACCGTCTCGGTTCTCCCCTGGATCCCTTGATTGCCCTGTATGATCCCCAGGGACAACCGGTGGCGGTGGAGGAGCTGCGCCGGGGGAGCGACCCGGTCGTGCTGTACCGGGCCACCCATTCGGGCACGCATCGCCTGCTGGTGGCCAACCTGAATTTCCAGGGAGGTCCGCAGTACGTCTACCGCGCCACACTGACCACCGCTCCCGCGATCCTCACCCCGTTTCCCGCCGGGGGACAGGGGGGGCAGCCGCTCGAGTTCCAACTGCTGCCGCTGTCGGGTGCCGAAACGCGCCTGGCGCAACGGCACCAACAGACACTCCCTGTGCCAACCGGAGTGCCAACGGTGCTCACCCCGGCCCACCTCGGGAACGGTCCGGTGGAATTGCAGGTGCATCCTCATCCGGTGGCGGTCGAGCACGAGCCGAATGACGCCCCCGGCCAGGCGAACCCGACGGCCGCTCCCGTCACGCTCTACGGCCGGCTGGCGAATCGGGACGATGTCGATGGTTTCCGGATCACGGCCCAGGCGGGGGAGGCGCTCACCATCGCCTGTCAGGAGGTTCCCGCCGGGATGGGAAGCCTGCCGATCGTGCAGGTGCTCGATCTCAACGGGGGAGAACTGGCGCGGGCCAGCGCTGTCGAGTTGTACCCGCGTCCCTGCCGTCTCGAATGGAAGGCCCCCGCCGCGGGAGAGTACGTGGTGCGGGTGCGGGAAGGGGGCCCGGCCCTGCGCGAGAGTGTCTACGCCCTGTCGATCGTCGCCACCCGCCCCGATGTCTCCCTCAGCGCGACGACCGACATCGTCAACGTGGTCCAGGGGAACCGGGCCGAGCTGGAGCTGCGGATCGACCGCCAGGGGGGGTTTGGTGTGCCGATCGACCTCGAGTTCGAAGGCTTGCCCGAAGGCGTGAAGGCCGAGCCGCTGCAGATCCCCCCGCAGGGCGACACGTTCAGAATCGCGCTGATCGCCAGTGACGACACCCGCCCGGGGGATGTGCGGCTGCGGATCCGGGGGCGTGCGAAACTGGGGGAGGCCACGGTCGAACGAATTGTTCGGGCCACCCATCTGGGCCACGATCTCGAAGGGATCTCGCTGGGGTCGCCAACGACCGACGAACTGCAGTTGACCATCCGTCACAAGCAGGTGTTCCGCCTGTTCTGCAGCGAGGCGTACCAGTACGCCCACCGGGGAACGATTTACCCGTATCTGATGGAAGTCGAACGGCTGAATGGCTTCGACGGGGCAATCCGGATCCAGATGGGAGACCGGCAGATCATGGATCACGACGGCGTGCACGTGCAGGATGCCGAGTTCCCCGCGGGGGTCTCGCAGATCATGCTGCCGCTGTATCTGCCCGAGACGATGCACATCAACATCCAGCCGCACTCGAACATTTACGCGCAGGGGTATGTCGAGTTCACCGACCGCTGGGGGCAGCGGCAGACGATGCTGCAGGTGTCGGAGATGCGGTGCATGATCCGGCCGTTGCCGACGGTCGCCCGGCTGCGCAGCCGCGAGCGGTCGCTGACCCTGACGGCGGGCCAGCCCGCGCAGATCGTGCTGCAGCTCGATCGCACCCCGTTGTTCAGCGGTCCGTTGCAGATCGAGCTGCGCGATCCCCCGGCTGGCCTGCAGCTCGCCCCGCTGACGATCGCCGAGGGACAATCGGCCGCCGTCGCCACGCTGCAGATCGCCGGGAATGTGAAGCTTCCCGCCGGGACGAAGCTGACCTTCCGCGGCACCGGCATCCTCCCCCCCGGCACCCCCGGGACGCACGTCATCACCGAAGTGACGCTGCCGGTGACGGGGCCGTAGGGTGCCGCGACAGACCTCGTGCTGGCGAGAATCTCCGTCGAGTCGCGACCACGTCGCCAGTGGGTGCGCTGGTCCAAGGCAGGACCCGTCTGCCCCTGCGCCAGCCGGACTCTGTCCCGGTCCGGTCAGCCGAGCCGGCCGAATTGCCGGTCGAGTTCGGCCCGGCTGAGGGTCAGTGCGGTGGGCCGGCCGTGCGGGCAGTGATGGGCATCATCGATGAGGTGCCGTTGGGCCAGCAGGCTGTCGATTTCGTCGGGGGTCAACCGCTGCCCCGCTTTGACCGCCCCCTTGCACGACATCATGTGCAGCAGGCTGTCGAGCATGTCCCGCCGGGAGGGATCGCGCCCCGTCTCGAGAATCTGCTCCGAGAGGTCTTTCAACAACACCGCCGGATCGAGCCGGCGGAGCATAACGGGGAACGACGTCACCAGCAGGGTGTTCCCGCCGAAGTCCTGCAGCTTCAACCCGAAACTCGCCAACAGGTCGAGGTGTTCGAGCAGGGCGGCCGCCTGTGCGGGGGGCAGTTCCACCGGCAGCGGGACCAGCAGCTTTTGCGATTCGACTCCCCCGGCCAGCACCCGTTTCCGCAAGTGCTCGTAAAGGATCCGCTCGTGCAGGGCGTGTTGATCGATCAGCGTCAGTCCATCTCCCGTCTCGAGCACCAGGTACGAATCGTGCACCTGCATCGCCCGCACCTGATCGGGAAGTTGCGGAGCCTGCCGGCGGAAGGTCTCAGCCGCCGCCGCGTCACTCGCCACAGGCCCTTCCGACGTGCCGTTCTCCACCGGTTCGCGACCTGTCACCAGTTCGCCAGCAGCCGGTCCCGTGAGAGAAGTGGAGGCGTCGCTTCCGGCAACCGGTTCCGTGCCCGTCTCCGGGTGGGCAGACGGATCCGGGGGCAACGTTTCGGGAGAGGTATCCGTATCGGTCTCGCGGAACGGGCGCGACAACTCGGCGGGACTGGGCCAGGAGCTGCCACCCCGACCGCCGCTCGACCAATTCGAGGGGGACGAAGACGAACGTGCCGACTGACCCCAACCGGCGGTGCTGTCGCGGGAACTGGTGGCGGGTCCCGCTGCAAAATCTCCCCCGGCGAAATCGGCACGGCGGACCGGGTCGGGCGCGGTGAGGTCTTCCGACCGGGGTGCGCCGGGGGGGTTCGCACCGGAAGCGGCGGCTTCCGGAGATCCGCCGATTTCAGGCAGGGGAAGGTCGCTCGGCGGGGGGCCTCCGGGCTGTTGCCAGAGGGTGGTCTGCTGCTTGACCCAGTCGACCAGGTTCCGGGCCGCCTCTTGCTGCTGCTGCGGATCGAGCGTGCGGGGCTTTATCGGTTCGAGCTTGACTCCCCCCCCTCCCACCGCCAGCGAGCTGTTGAGATCCATCCCCAGAAACCGGTTGCGGATGGTCGAGAGCACCAGCCGGTAGAGGGTCTGGCTGTCGCGGAAACGGACCTCGGCCTTGGTGGGATGCACATTCACATCCACCGTCTCGGGGGGGGTCTCGAGGAACAAAAAGGTGATGGGATTGCGCCCCACCATCAGCAGCCCGCGGTAGGCCTCGGTGAGGGCGTGCTGGAGTGACCGATCCTGAATCCACCGGCCGTTGAGGAACAGGTACTGTCCCTTGCGGGTGGATCGGCTTTCGGACGGGTGGCCGATGAAGCCCCACAGCCGCGAGCCCCGGAACTCGGCCTCGACGGGGATCAACGCCCTGGCCAGTTCCTCGCCAAAAAACCGTTCGATCCGCTCGAGCAGGTTTTCTGTCGCGGGAAGTTCATAGACGGTGCGCTCGTTGTGGCGCAGCACGAGATGCACCCGCGGGTTGGCCAGCGCGATGCGGGTGAACTGCTCGCTGACGTGACCGAACTCGGTCGCCGCCTGCCGCAGGAACTTCCGCCGGACCGGCAGATTGCAGAAGAGGTCGCGGACTTCGATGGTGGTTCCCACCGGGCAGCCGACCGGCACAATGGGTCCGACTTCCCCCGCGTCGACGGTGATCTCGGAACCTGTGGGAAACGCCTCTTGCCGGCTGCGCAGGCGGAACCGGCTGACCTCGGCGATCGAGGCGAGCGCCTCGCCCCGGAAGCCCATCGTCTGCACGTGGAACAAATCGTCGGCAGTGCGCAGCTTGCTGGTGGCGTGCGTGGCAATCGCCAGCGGCAGGTCGTCGGGATGAATTCCTTCGCCGTTGTCGACAATGCGCAGCAGTTCCGTCCCCCCGGCCGCCACATCGATCTCGACCCGGGTCGCCAGGGCGTCGATGCTGTTCTCGAGCAGCTCTTTGAGCACGCTCGCGGGGCGTTCGATCACCTCGCCGGCGGCAATCTTGTTGACGACGTGGTGATCGAGTTGCTGGATGCGGGGCATGGGCGCCAGACGGGGACGAACAGAGACCAAAAACAACCCTTAGGCTATCGAGTTGGTTCCCGAAGAGGGAGTTCGCCGGGGGGCGTTTCCCCCCGCTCGAAGCGTGCACCACGCTGGGGCGGCCCGGCCGGACCGGCTCCGGCTCTGCGCCCCCGCGCGGCAGATCTCCGCCCGCGGCCCGCCGCCGTCATTTCCGCAGGGACTGGATCTTGTCGCTCAGCCGGGCGGCGGCCTGTTCCGCCTCGGGAATGGGAAGTCCCTTGGCCACCCCGGGGCGCTTGTGCCCGGCGGCTCCGACGTAGGCGTCGCGGCGAATTTGCATCCGCTCGGTCACCAGGGGAAGCAGCTCGACCGGCAGCCCCGCCTGCCGCAGCATTGCCTGGGGAGACTCGGCCGAGGCGGCCGCCTCATCGCCCATCGCGGCAATCAGCCGGGTGGCCACGAACCAGTGCCCGGCATCGTTGGGGTGCACTCCATCGGGCTGAAAGGTGAACTTCGGATCGGTCTGTCGCCGGCGGGCCACTTCGGCGGTCATCGCGCGGTGCAGATCGACCACCAGCCACCCCTGCGAACGCTGTTCCAGCAGCCAGTCGGCGTACCGACCCAGCACTTCGTTGTAGACGAACGGGCGGGGGGAGACCTGGTCGTCGTAGAACGGGGGAGTGACGTGAATGAGCCGGGCCCCCGCCTGCTCGACCCGCTCCCTTAGCTGGCGGATCCCCGCCTGGTATCGGGCGAACCGCTCCTTGTCGAACGGCTGGTAAATGCCGCAGTTCATGCCGTAGCAGGCAATCACCACGTCGGGCTGGGCGACCTTCAGCACCCGCTCGAGCCGTTCGGCCAGATCGGGGCGGGGAAACTGTCCCCCGGCATGTCCCTCTTCACTCAGTCCCGAGACGGTCTCGCTGGGGAGCCCGGCGTTGATCACCAGCGGAGTCTGCGGACGCTTCTGCGTCTGCAGCCAGGCGTCGAAGTTCGCCACGGCGGCACCCGCTGCCGTGATGCTGTCTCCCAGAAAGAGAATGCGGCGGGCCTTCCCCACCACCTCGGCCACGGTCGGCTCAGCCCCCTGCGTGACGGTGGGAACAGCGCAGAGCAGGGCCAACACCAGCAACGACCACAACCGTCGGGGCATCCGCGGATCTCCAGAGGGAACGTCGGTTCGAGAGGGGCAACCGGGGAAACACACCCCGGCACAGAAGGCTCAGCTGCTGGCGCTGCCGTAGGCCCGCAGGGCCCGATGGAAAACCCAGCGCGAGACCACCAGGCTGAGGATGGCGGCCACGACCAGCACCGCGAGAAAGCCGGGCTGGAAAATGCGGCCGACGATCACCTGGGCCGGCACGGTCACCACCAGCAGAATGGGCAAGATGAAGGAAAAGCCAAACCGCAGCGCATCGGCGGCCCACGACCCACGATAGATGTCGCGGGGGTAGCGGGCGAAGATCGTGATGTAGAACCAGAACTCGTACAGTCCCTGGTTCCGCCCCAGCCAGACACTGGTGCTGGCGAAGACCAGCATCAGGCTGTAGTAGATCGCCACCGACAAGAGCAACAGGCCGACGTACAGCGCCGCGTCGGTCAGACTGGGGAGGTGCCCGGTCTGGGCGAAGCTGTAGGCCAGCAGTCCCGAGGGGAGCAGCAGTTGCACAAACGCCCCCAGGTCGAGCTTTTCGAACGAGACCAGAAACTGCGTGTCGATCGGTTTGAGCAGGGCGAAGTCGAGCCCCCCCGTGCGGACCATCTCACTGAGGTTGGCGAGGTTGGGAACAAAGAACGCCTCCATCCGGGCGTTGAGGATCATCGCGGTCGCCATGAAGCCGAAGTATTCCCCGCGGCTCCACCCATTGACCGTACTGACGTTTCCGAAGATGACCCGAAACAGCACGACCTGCATGGTGAACCAGAAGGCGTGGGTCAGCAGTTCGATGACGAAGTTGCCCCGGAACTGCATTTCACGGACCAGGGAATTGACCAGGAACGTGCGCCGCACCCGCAGGTAGTCGGGCTGATCGGGCCGGGGAGGGGACGGGGTGTGCTCCATAGTACGGGGCACCTTAGCAGGCGCGGCCGGGCGGGGCCAACAAACAGGCCGGCTGCGGGGTCTGGGAGGGGATCGAGGAAAAACCGAGCCGTGCTGCCGTGTTCCTGTGCCAGGTTGATAGAATTTCGCCAGAGGCGATGGCGTGGTGTTGACCTGTCGCCGCTGTTCGAGCGCTCTTCTTCCGCGAGGCTTGGCATGTCGAGGTCAGCTTGGATTGGGCTGTGGCTGTTCGCCGGTATGGTTCCCTTGGCTGGGGGAGGGGCCACGGCCGATGAAGGGCCCGGCCGCGACCGGCTCGAGAAGTCGCTGCGCCAGGTGGCCGCCCTGAAGTCGCTGGCCTATGAGGCATCCGGAGAGGTGATTGTGGCCGATGCGTCGCAGGCCCCCGCTCCGGTCCCCGCGGCGGGCGGGGGACGCATCCCCGTCGCCGCGGCCACCCCCCCCGACCCGGCGACCTTTCCCCGCAAGAAGACCATGCGGAAGGGACGGGTGGTCTGGCAGCGTCTGCCCGATTCGGACGACGGCGACCCGCGGGTGAAGTTTTCGCTGACGGGCTCGGCGTCGGTCAGCGATCTGCCCCCCCTCAAGCCCGCCCCGGGGGCCGCGAAGCCGAAGGGGGAGAAGGCTGAGACCAAGGTGGACGAACCGACGGAAATTCCCCTCCGCGCCGCCTTCAACGGCAAGGTGCTGCGGATTGTGAACACCCCCCAGAGTGTGGTCGAACAGTATGCCTCCGACGAAGGAGAACTGCCGGCGTTTCAGACGCCGCATGTGGCGGCCTTGTTGCTGTTCCCGTTTGCGACCGCCGCCACGTGGCTCGACGATCTCCCCCCGGGAACGCGGTATCGCGAGCTGCCTGCCGAGACCATCGACGGCACAGCGTGTCCGGGGGTGGAGGTGATCACCCGGGTTGTGAGCGATACCGAAGAACAGACCGGCAGCCGGGCCGCCAGCCCGACGGTGATGATCCGCATTTATCTCGATCCACAGAGCGATCTGCCACGGCGGATGGCCACTTCGGCACCGCAGCTTCCCGGAGCCAAACAGGCGCCGGTCTTCACGACGGTCGACTTCACGCGGCTGCAGCCCAACGCCCCGGTCGACGAGGCCGGGTTCGAGGTGGCGCTGCCCCCCTTGCACGATCTTCAGGAATTCGAACCCGAAGTGCAGTCGAACGTCGAGACGGGCGATGACCTGCCCGAGGTGACGTTGACCGACCGCGCGGGAAAAGAACGGCGGCTCGACGAGTTTCGGGGCGAGCTGGTGCTGATTGAATTCTGGGCCAGTTGGTCTCCCCAGAGCAAGCTGTCTCTGCCCGGAACGCAGCAGCTGCAGGACGAGTTTGGCCAACGCGGTCTGCGGGTGATTGCCCTGTCGCTCGATGTGGAGGAGGAACTGGACGATGCGCGGAAATTCCTCGATGCGAAGAAATTCTCGTTCCTGACACTGTTTGACGGCTCGGACTTTGCCGAAGATCTGGGGTTGAAGACCCTGCCCCATCTGATCCTTCTCGACCGGACGGGGAAGGTGCTCTATCAGCACACCGGCGACAGCCCGAAGGCCGAGAAGCGTCTGCGGCGGCGGATCGTCGAGCAACTCTCTTCCAAGAACTGATTTTTTGCCGGATTTCACCGGTCGAAGTGGCACTTTTGTCGCATGCTGCGGATCACCAACCTGAGGCTGCCCGTCGAGCAGCCCGAAGACGCACTTCCCGAAGTTCTGTCGAAGACACTGGGCATTCCCCGCGCCGAGCTGGGAACCTGGCGCATTCTGCGGAAGAGTCTCGACGCCCGCTCGCGGGATGACCTGGAATTTGTCTATTCCACGGCGGTCGACCTGCCGGGGCTGTCGCATTCCGAACGGCTGAAACTGGCGGCGCGGTCACGGCAGCCGGTGCAGATCGAGGCGTGGCAGCCCGACCGGTTCGACGATCCCGCTCCCGGGTCCGAGTCTCTCGAGGAACGACCGGTGGTGGTCGGTTCGGGACCTGCGGGCCTGCTGGCGGCGTACTACCTCGCGGTGCGGGGCTATCGCCCGCTGGTGCTTGAACGGGGGGACGCCGTGAAGGAACGGGTTCCCGCGATCCGGCTGTTCGACCGGGGGGGAGCCTTCGATTCCGAAAACAATTACCTGTTTGGCGAAGGAGGGGCGGGAGCGTTCAGCGACGGCAAGCTGACCTGCCGGATGACCGGCTCGGATGTCGACTGGGTGCTGGCTCGTTTTGTCGAGTGCGGGGGGAAGCCCGAGATCGTCTACGAGCATCGGCCGCACCTGGGAAGCAACCGGTTGCCGATGCTGGTCCGCAACTTCCGCCGCAAGATCGACGCCCTGGGGGGCGAATACCGCTTCCGCTGCCGGGTGGAAGACATCGACGTGGTCGACGGTCGGGTGCAGGGGCTGTTCACTTCGAGTGGGTATCTCAAGACTCCCGTGGTGGTGTTGGGAATTGGACACAGCGCCCGCGACACCTATCGCGCGCTGCTGAGCCGCGGTGTCCCCCTGCGGGCCAAGCCCTTCCAACTCGGGCTGCGGATCGAGCAGCCCCAGGAACAGGTCAACCGGCACAAATACGGACGCGCGAGCTACCTCAACCTGCTGGGGGCCGCGGATTACACCCTGGTGGCCCGCGGGCAGCCCGACCTGTTCACGTTCTGCATGTGTGCCGGGGGCTGGGTGATTCCCAGTGTGTCGGAAGAGGGGCGGTTCTGCACGAACGGCATGAGCAACTCGCGGCACGACACCCCCTACGCCAACAGCGGGCTGGTGGTGACGATCGATCCGGCGCAACTGGTGGGACCCCATCCCCTCGCGGGGGTCGAGCTGCAGCAGAAGTACGAGACGCTGGCGTTCGAACTGGCGGGCCGCAATTACCATTGCCCCGTGCAGCGGGCGAGCGACTTCGTGCAGGGGCGGGCTCCCGCGGCGGGGGAGAAGCTGTCGTGCTCTTACGAACGCGGGACCGTGCCCCTCGACCTGCGGCAGGTGCTCCCCCCGGAAGTGGCGAACGCCATCCGGGCGGGGCTGCCCATCATGGACCGCAAGTGGCGGGGAGACTTTCTCAAGAACGCCGTGCTGGTCGGCCCTGAGATGCGGGGGAGCTCGCCCGTGCGCATCGACCGCGATCACCAGACCCGCGTTTGCCCCGGGTTTGAGGGTCTGTATCCCGTGGGGGAAGGGGCCGGATATGCGGGGGGCATTGTGAGTGCGGCGGTCGATGGTCTGCGATCCGCGAAATCGATCGTGGCCCGCTACACCCCCGCCAACCGATGAGAATTGTTCGCGGGGCGGATGACCCGTGAGGCCCCGGGGCGGGTTGCCCCGGAGGGATGGCCGAGACCAACAGGACGCTTTGGAAGGGGGGCGTGAGATGAGTGACTACAGCGATTACCAGCGGAAGGTGATCAAACGCTACTACGACAATCGCGAAGAGGGGGATGAGCAGCGGTTCGCCGAACTGGTGAGCAACCTGTACCTGGCCGAAGGGAAAAAACGGGCCAAGCTGTGGGAGCAGGCCGAGACCTACCTGACGCGCATGCGCGTTCCCCCGAGCCGGATTGAACATATCCTCTCAAAGCAGGATGTGTCGCTGTTGGCCGAGATTGTGACCGAGGCCCAGAAGGGAACGCTCAAGCGGGTTCCCCCTCCCAAGCCGGAGAGCGCGGGGGGCGGCGCCGGCTGACCGTCTGGCTCCGTCCGTTCAGCCCGCCTCCCATTCCGGAATCGGCGAGCCCGAGGCGGAGAGTTCCGGGGAAGGAGACCAGGCAGGGCAACCGCCTGCGGGCCACTTCGCACACAGGACGGCTCTGGACCGCACGGTGGGCGACGGGCAGACAATCGCAGGTTAAAGGCGAAGAGAACGACCGCTCCTTCGCGGGGGTGGGCGGACGGAAGCCAGTCGTCCCGAGAGAGGGACTGGTTCATCCCTTTCGCCGACCACATGCTGTAAACTGCTGTGGTCTAAGCCCGCGTCTGTCTTCGATCCGCCGAAACCCCGGCGGAGGGATGACCGATTGGGGACCGCGTCTGCCGCCATTCGATTCTGGAACCTCCGATGATTCCTTCCCGCTCTGCATCGCGCCGGCCAAGCCCTGGGTGGCTGTGGGTCATGCGGCCCCTGCTGGGGTTGCTGTTGGGGATCGGTGGAGTGGCCGGTGGGTCGGCAATGGCGGGTCTGATTGGTTATCTGCAGCAGTCGAACGATCATCGGTTTGAGCCGTGGGTGGGGGACGATCCCTCGTACTCCGAAGACCCCCTCAACACCCTGGGCCCGCCGCTCTCTCCCTTGGCGCTGTTTCCCTGGATGTGGCAACGGCATCATGCCGGAGACGTGGTGAGTCGGCACACCGTCGAGTTGCTGGAGGCCGAGGTGGTCCGTCCCGTTCCAAAGCTCTCGGGGGCATCCCGTGAGGGGAAACCGCCCCGGGGCGCGGGGCCTTGGCGCACTCGCCGCAACCTCGCTGAGACCTATCGCGAACTGATTGGCGAGCTCCCCCGGGAGTTGGGGGGTGAGGCCGCCCGTGAGGAAAACGACGAAGAGACGAAGGAACAATCCGCACCGGGAGCCAAACGCCGTAACCGCCGGGCTGCCGAAGACGACGAGTCGGACGACGACTGAGACTCTGGTCGCGTCCCCCCGGCACGAGACGAATCGAAATCCTTGGCCAGTTCGATTGCCAGGAACACACAGCTCATGGCCCTCTTTTGTGTCAGGGGTTGTGCTGTGGGGTGGGTTTCGCCGCAACCTGTCCCTGAACAGATCGATAGGTGGCCGACATGAATGCTGTGCCGAACCATGTGAGTCCCGCTGTGGCAGGTCGTGGGGGGTCGGAGGGGGACCGGGTCGAAGTCGAGACCGACGGAGACTGGCAGCATGTGATCATTTCCAGTCCCCGTGGAATCTCCGAGGTGACCCTGGAGCGTTTGACCGGGACCTGGCCCACCACAGTTCTGGTCGAACTGCGGCTGAAAGGGCTGGAAAGTCTGACGGTTTCAGGGGGCGGATGGACGGTGCAGGCGGCCGTGCCAACCGGGCCCGACGGGGGAGGTATCCGGCAATGGGTCCCCCCGGACGAGCAGGTGGTGCTGACGGCCAATGACCCCCTGTGGCTGGCCCTGAGAAGGCTGCCCCCTCCGGAAAACGAAGCCGTCGGGGGGTTTGAATGGACCATTCCCTGGGGCCTGCGGCAGGCCAATCCACGGCAAATCTGCGTGAATTTTATCGATTTCTATCGGTCCTGAAGTTGGCGGTTGGCCGACCGACTCGGTTTCTGTTGGCCCCTTCCGGAGGGTCGGATCGCGTCGGGGAATCCAACGGGTGGCGGGGAACTCGACGTAGAACATTTGGACCGCGCCTTTTGCTTGAACCGTTTCTCAGTCAAGCCGATACTGAGCCCGAGGGGAGTCTGGACGGATCAGTTCCCCTCTCCACATTCCTTCTTCCCCATCCAGTTGATGAACTTGCTGCGCATCAGCTGCCTGTTGCTGCTGATCTCCCTGGGGTGGGGAGCGGGAGGAGGGTTCGGCCCGACGACGGCGTTTGCCTCGTGCGGTGATTATGTGCATTTGGGGAATGGCCGGGGGACTTCGGCTGCTGACTCTGAACTGAGTCTCTCCGCTGGCTTGGCCAGTCCGCAGGAACTGCCAACCTCCGACTTGCCGCTGTCGGGTTCGCAGCGCTGCGAGGGGCCCTCGTGTCGGGGAGCGCTCCCTCCAGTTCCCGTGGCCCCGTCCCTGGAGACCAACCCCGGAAATCGTGAAATTCTGGCAGTGACCGCTTCCGATTTGGATCGGGATTCGTGCGTCGGTTGGGTCCAGGGTGACTTGGAGGCTGAGGCTGCCAAACGGCGTGAGGGACGATGGGAGCGTCCCCCCAGAGCGTGAGGGAAGGGGGCGAACCCCAGTGCGCCTGCCCGAGGCGGTGTCTTGGTCGATCTTGAGGCCAGCGCGAACCGGATGGGTGAGGCGTGATCCATCACCTCGAAACCCATGGCAATCCGGTGTGGGTTGGGGCGATGACCCAGGTTCGCCTGAGGGTGATGCAGTCGATTCGGAAGAGTGCGGACGGGCTGCCGCACTGCCGGATTTGAAGACGTGACCGGTGGCTTGCCAGACGGCTTGACTGCCAATCGGTCAGAAACACCTCCCGGCGTCGTTGAGTCGATGCCGACCCGACTCTTTCTGGATTGTCGCATGTCTGTCCCGGCCTCTGCCTCCCGGCCCTCCGATCGTCCGCGTCCGACCGGGTATGTTCCCGCGATTGGCCCCCGGTTGAAAAAGCTGTTCCAGGTGGTGCTGTTTCTGGTCGCGCTGCTGGCGGCCAACTCGCTGTATCTGGCAACGGTCTCGGCCCGGGGTTGGCTGGCCGGGCCCGGCGTGAGTTACGAGAACTATTTCTATCTGTGCATGTTCCTGATGCACCTGGTGCTGGGCCTGCTGCTGGTGGTCCCTTTCGTCGCCTTCGGTGTGATCCACCTCGTGACGTCCCGCAACCGCAAGAACAAGCGGGCAATTCGCGTGGGGTACGCCCTGTTTATCGCGGGATGGGTGGTGCTGCTGACGGGGATTGGACTGACCCAGGTGGGTTCCCTGCAACTGCGGGCGGGAACCACGCGGTCGGTCATTTATTGGTTGCACGTGGCGGCCCCTCTGGCGGCGGGATGGCTCTACTGGCTGCACCGCCTCGCGGGTCCGAGGATCAAGTGGAAGTACGGGCTGACCTATGGAGCGGCCGTGGCAGGGCTGGTCGGGGCGATGATCGTGCTGCAGAACGCCGATCCCCGCAAACTGAACGCCAAGGGCTCGGCCGAAGGACGGAAGTATTTCGAGCCGTCGCTGGCCGTCACGGCGAATGACAAATTCATTCCCGCCGACACCCTGATGATGGACGAATACTGTCTGAAGTGTCATGCCGACGCCTATGCGCAGCACCAGCACGGAGCGCATCGCTTCAGTTCGTTCAACAATCCGATGTACATGGCCAGCGTGGTGGAGACGCGCGAGTTCGCCCTCAAGCGGGATGGCGATGTGAAGGCCTCGCGGTGGTGTGCCGGCTGCCACGATCCGGTCCCGTTCTTCGGCGGTCTGTTCGATGACCCCGAGTTCGACATCGTGAAGCACCCCACCGCCCGGGCGGCAATCACCTGCACCGTCTGCCATGCGATCTCGAGCCTGAATTCGACCGAGTGGAACGACCATTACAGCACCCGGGGGAATGCCGACTACACCATCGAAGAGCCGATTCACTATCCGTTCGCGAAGAGCGAAAACGGCGTGCTGCAGTGGGTCAATAACCAATTGGTGAAAGCCAAGCCGACGTTCCACAAGCAGACGTTTTTGAAGCCGCTGCACAAGTCGTCCGAGTTCTGCTCCGCGTGTCACAAGGTGCACCTGCCTTACGCCCTGAACCACTACAAGGAATTCCTGCGGGGGCAGGACAGCTATGGGTCGTTCCTGCTGTCGGGGGTCAGCGGGGGGAACGCCCGGGCGTTTTATTATCCCGAGAAGTCGCGGGAAAACTGTGCCGAGTGTCACATGCCGCTGGTCCCCTCGGCCGATTTCGGCGCGAAGGATTTCGCCTCGAATGGCCAGTTGAGCATTCACAACCACACGTTCCTGGGTGCCAACACCGCCCTGCCGTATCTGCGGGGGGATACCGAGACGGTCAAGGCGCACCAGGACTTCATGAAGGGGGTGGTGCGGGTCGACCTGTTCGGACTGAAGGAAGAGGGAAAGATCGACGGTGCGTTGACTGCCCCGCTGCGTCCCCAGGTGCCCACGCTGCAGCCGGGGAAGACGTACCTGCTGGAAACCGTGCTGCGGACACTCAAGGTGGGGCATCTGTTCTCGCAGGGGACGGTCGATTCCAACGAGATCTGGGTGGATGTGACGGTCAAGAGCGGCGATCAGGTGATTGGCCGCAATGGAGCGATTGACGACGCGGGCACGGTCGACCCGTGGTCGCACTTCATCAATGTCTTCATGCTCGATCGCCAGGGGAACCGCATCGACCGCCGCAATCCGCAAGACATCTTCACTCCGCTGTACAACAAGCAGATTCCTCCCGGCGGGGCGCAGGTGGTGCACTTCGAATTGGCGCTGCCCGACACGTTGACCGCCCCGGTGACGGTCGAAGTGAAGCTGCAGTACCGCAAGTTCGACAAGATCTACATGGACTTCGTGGGTCGGAAGTCGGTCCCCGGCGGGCCCGCCCTGCCGGACCATACTCCCGGCGACCCCTGGCCGAACACCCTGCCGGTCACCACCATCGCCAGCGACAGCATCACCTTCCCCGTCGCGGGGGTGACCGCCGAGATTCCCGAGCAGAAATCGGCGATTGCCGAGAAGGATCTGTGGCAGCGCTGGAATGACTACGGCATTGGTCTGCTGCTGGAAGGGGCCGCACCGGGCTCGGGCGGGGGGAAGGCGGAACTGCTGCAGGCCGAGCAGGCGTTCGTCGAAGTCGAGAAGCTGGGGCGGTTTGACGGACCGGTGAACCGCGCCCGGGTGTACTTCACCGAGGGGCGCATCGACGAAGCGGTCGAGGTGCTGCAGAAGGCGGCCGAATTCCAGAATCCCGCGGCTCCCCCCTGGACCGTCGCCTGGTTCACCGGGTTGATCAACAAGCAGCAGGGATATCTCGACCGGGCGGTCGAGAATTTCCGCAGCGTGCTGTATGACCAGACCGAAGAACGGCGGAAGCGCAACCTGCACCTCGAGCGGGACATCGTGGTGCACAACGAACTGGGGCAGACGCTGTTTGAGCTGGCCAAACAGGTGCGGGACAACGAGGCCGAGCGGAACCGGCTGCTGCAGGAGGCGGTGAAGGAGTTCGAGACGAGCCTGTTCTACGACTCGGAAGATGTGATGGCCCATTACAACTTGGCCCAACTGCACACCGAGCTGGGAAATGACGAACGGGCGGGTCTGCATCGCCGGCTGCACGTCCGCTACAAGCCCGATGACAATGCGCAGGAACTGGCGGTCAACGCCGCCCGGCTGCGCTACCCCGCCGCGAATGTCGCGTCGGAGCCGCTGGTCATCTATCCTCTGAACCGTCCGGGAGCCCCGGGACTGCCGCAGAAATTCGCCCGGCAAAAACCGGCTCTCCAACCGGCCGGGGCCCCCCCGGCCGCTGAGGCGGCTGCGCTCGAACCGGCCGCGAAGACCACCGGAGACGCGTCATGATCGACAGGGACAAGCATCGCCCCGCACAACGCCCCGCCCCCGAGCCGGAAGCGGCCGGGGATGACACCATCATCGCCCAGATGTTCCGGCGGTCTCTGGTGGCGATCGCGGGAGTGGTGGTGCTGGGAGGCCTGGCGTTCTGGCTGACCCGCAAACCTCCCGAGAAACCGGTCGACCGCCAGACCGAGCTCAAACCGGCCGATCTGCGGAAGACCGAGGTGCAACTGCCGCAGGTCCCGTTCGTCGATGTGACCAGTGCCGCCGGCATTGCGTTTGTGCACGAGAATGGGGCCACCGGAGACAAACTGCTCCCCGAGTCGATGGGGGGCGGGTGCGCGGTGCTCGATTACAACAACGACGGCCGCCCCGACATTTTGCTGGTCAATTCGCGTCCCTGGACCGATCCGGCCTCTTCCGGAGGGCGGGCCGCGGTCACCACCCTGTATCGCAACGAGGGCAACTGGAAGTTCACCGACGTCTCGCAGGAGGCGGGAGTGGCGCTTCAGTTTTACGGCCAGGGAGTGGCCGTGGGTGACTATGACAACGACGGTTGGACCGACGTGTTCCTGAGCGGCCTGGGGACCAACCATCTGCTGCACAACGAACAGGGGAAGTTCGTCGACGTGACGGCTGCGGCGGGGGTGGCGGGAGAGGAAACCGCCTGGAGCACCAGCAGCGGCTTTTTCGACTACGACCGCGATGGCGACCTGGACCTGTTCGTGGCGAATTACGTCCGCTGGTCGCCCGCCATCGACCGGGAGTTGCGCTGCACGCTCGATGGCTCCGTCCGCGCCTACTGCCGGCCCCAGGCGTTCGATGGGGCGTTTCCCTACCTCTATCGCAACGACGGCGGGGGGAAATTCACCGATGTCTCAGCCGACGCGGGGGTGCAGGTGAAGAATGCCGCCACGGGGGTTCCCGTGGGGAAATCGCTGGGAATGGTGTTCGTTGATGCCGATGGTGACGGCCTGCTCGACATCGTGGTTGCCAACGACACGGTGCAGAACTTCCTGTTTCACAACCGGGGGAACGGGAAGTTCGAAGAGATTGGCATCGAGCGGGGCATTGGAGTCGACAACACCGGGAATGCCCGCGGGGCGATGGGGTGTGACCAGGGCTGGTTCCGCAATGACGACACGCAGGCCGTGGTGATTGGCAACTTCGCCAACGAGATGACCGCCCTGTACTGCACCCGCAAGAACAACATGACCTTCAGCGATGACGCGGTGGCCACCGGACTGGGCCCCCCCTCGCGCATCTGGCTGAAATTCGGGGTGTTTTTCGCCGATCTCGATCTCGATTCGCGGCTCGATCTGCTGGTGGCGAACGGGCATCTCGAGAACGACATCAGCAAGGTGCAGAAGAGCCAGAGCTACGAACAGCCCCCGCAGTTGTACTGGAACACCGGCTCTCCCCGGGGGAGCGAATTCACCAAGCTCGAGACCGCCCAGACCGGAGCCGACTTCGCCAGGCCGATGGTCGGCCGGGGAGCGACCTGTGCCGACTTCGACGGCGACGGCGACCTCGATCTGCTGCTGACCGCCACCGGGGCGGCCCCCCGTCTGCTGAAGAATGACCAGGCACTGGGCCGGCACTGGCTGCGGGTGCGGCTCGTGGGCGATGGCCAGACCACCAACCGGGATGGCATCGGAGCCGTGGTCTCGGTGACATCGAATGGGGTCACCCAAAAGCGGCTGATTTCTCCCACCCGCAGCTATCTGTCGCAACTCGAGAAAGTCGCCACGTTTGGGCTGGGTGACACGACCGAGATCCCCACCGTGGAGGTTCTCTGGCCCAATGGCAAATCGCAGAAGGTCGCCCTCGACGGCATCGACCGCGAATTGAAGGTCGAGCAGGCCGGCTCGTGACGCGGGGAAGGTCGCCAGGTCGCGCGGGGCGCTGCCAAGTCTCCCCCGCCGCTGGCTGGCGGCCTCACTCCGATTTCGTGAGCCCAAAACAGTACAGGTGGCCGGCGGTGCGCAGGTAAATCCGCCCGTCGACCAGCGCCGGAGTGGCGTAGGCGTCTTCGCCGAAGTCGGCACGGGACAATTCGTCCCACCCGTCCCGCGCTGCCAGAACCGTCAACTGCCCCTTCTGGCTCAGCAGATAGACCTTGCCATCCCCCGCCACCGGCGAGCTGTAATAGTCGCCAGTGGCCTCGATGCGTCCTTCCTTCAGCGCCTTGCCGTTGTGAATGTCGAGGACGGTCAGAATCCCGCCGTTCTTGATCAGATAGAGGTGGTCACCGTACACCACCGGTGAAGGGCAGTAGGGAATGACCCGGGTGTATTCCCACAGCACGTGGGATCTGGTGATGTCTCCCCGTCCGCCCGGCTTGATCGCCAGCACCACATTGCGGGCTTGCTGGAAGACCCGGCGCATCGACTCGTACTCGTCGCGCGAAATCTGCCCGTTCTTGTCCCGGTCGATCTGGCTGAACCTCTGCTTGGCGGGCCCGTCGGGCAGTTCATCCTTCGCGAGCGTGCCGTTCTTGTCCTGATCCGATTCCGCCGCCAGTTCGTCGAACGGCGGCGTGTTGATCCGGTCGTTGGCTTCCGCTCCCGGAGACCAGGTAGCGACGTAAAGATTGCCGTCGGCCCCCACGCAGGGGCTCATGTTCACAATGCGGGCGACGCCGCGCACCGTCCAGACTTCTTCGCCGGTTTCGAAGTCGTAGGCGACGATGCGCAGGGTGGCGGCGATCACGATCTGCTTGCGGCCATTCACAGTCCAGATGGTCGGGGTGCAGTAGTTGCGGGGAAATTCCCCACGGTCAATCCGCCAGACAATGCGCCCGGACTGCTTGTCGACCGACATCAGGAACGAATCGGTGTCGTGGTCCTGACAGAGGATGACCCGGTCGTCGACGATGAGGGGGGAGGTTCCTGAGCCGAAGTCGTTCTTGAAGGGCCCCAGGGGAATCTGCCAGAGCAACCGCCCCTGAGTGTCGTGGCAGAAGAGCCCGGCCGAGCCAAAGAAGCTGACCACCCGCTCTCCATCCGCCGCGACGGTGGGGGTCGCATGACTTCCCGTGGGATGGATTTCTTCGAGCTTCTCGAACTCCGCTTCCCGCTCCCAGACCACCTGGCCCGAAGCGCGGTCCAGGGCGAGGGTGACCAGTTTCTGCTTGTCGCGAATTCCCGTGCGAAAGACGCGGTCTCCCACCACCACGGGGGACGAATGCCCCGGCGGGAGTTCTGTGCGCCAGATGACGTTCTGAGTCGGGCCCAGTTCGCTGGGAAGAGCCCGATTGGAGACCGCGAGACCCCGCCCGGAGGGGCCCCGGAACTGGGGCCAGTCGTCAGCAGCCAACAGGCCGGGAGCCAGGCAGATCGCCCAGGTGCACAGCGACAGCGGGGTGAACGACCGCCAGGATCGGCACACGCTTCCAGGAATCTGCAACATGTTGGTTCCCCGGTGATCTCGAAAAAGAACGCGAAAACGCTCCGGACGTGGACTTGGTGGCGGCAGCCCACCCATTCAGAGCGGCTGATGTTATCCGTCGTTTTGGCGGGGGTCGAGGAACCGTCGGTGGTCCTGACGCACGAAGAGATCTTCCGCGGTGCGTTTCAAACCTGCCAAACCGACCTGATTGTGAAGCTGGGAAATCTGCGAGAGAGAGAAATCCAGCCGAAGGGGCCGATTCAACAACTTTTTTGGATTTTTGTTGACGGCTGGCCGCCCCCCCCTATGAATTACTGTGTGGACGAATTGAACGAATTTCTGACCCACAGTGGGTTGGGCGGTCATGACTCCGGTTTTTTGAGAGAGTGTGCAAGCATGCGTTTGGCGAAGAATTGGCTCGTTTCTGCTGTGGCTCTGATGGGTCTTGCGGCTCCCGCCTTCGCGGCGGAAAAGGATATCGTGGACACGGCTGTGGGAGCCGGGTCGTTCAACACTCTGGTGGCGGCGGTCAAGGCCGCTGGTCTGGTCGACACTCTCAAGGGGAAGGGCCCATTCACCGTGTTCGCCCCGACCGACGAGGCCTTTGCGAAGTTGCCCGAAGGGACGGTGGAAACCCTGCTGAAGCCTGAAAACAAGCAGAAGCTGATTGACATTCTCAAGTACCACGTCGTTCCCGCCAACGTGAAGGCGGCCGATGTGGTCAAGCTGACCAGCGCCCCCACCGTCAATGGCCAGCGGGCCACGGTGAAGGTTGCCGACGGCGGCGTGAAGGTCGACAACGCCAACGTGGTGAAGACTGACATCGCCTGCACCAACGGCACCATTCACGTCATCGATTCGGTGATTCTCCCTTCGGCCGACACCATTCCCGCCGTTGCTGACAAGGCCGGTGCCTTCAAGACCCTGTTGGCCGCCGCCAAGGCTGCTGGCCTGGTCGAAGCCCTGTCTGCCCCCGGCCCCATCACCGTGTTCGCTCCCACCGATGAAGCGTTCGCGAAGCTGCCCGCCGGCACGGTGGAGTCGCTGCTGAAGCCTGAAAACAAGCAGAAGCTGGCCGACATCCTCAAGTACCACGTGGTTCCTGGCCGGGTTTACTCGGACGACGCCCTCAAGGCGAAGGAAGCCAAGACCCTGCAGGGTGGGTCCATCAAGATTGGTGCCAACGACAAGGGTGCCTTCATCAATGACGCGAAGCTGCTGAAGACCGATATCAACGCCTCGAACGGTGTGATCCACGTCATCGACAGCGTCATCCTTCCCCCGGCTGCCGCCAAGAAGGCTGCTGCGGCTCCGGTTGCTGCCCCCGCCGTCGCGGCGGCCCCTGTCTACTACCACAATGGTCAGGCCGTGACTTACGTCCAGCCTGTCCGGACCTACCAGCCCGCCGCTTCGTCCTGCCAGTCGCGGCAGGGGGGTGTGCGGATGGTTCGTCGCGGCTGGTAGTGTCTGCCGCTGACAGAGTCTGAAAACATCAACAGGTCGGCCGTCTGCATCAGACGACCGACCTGTTGTGTTCTTTGATGACCGAAATGGTAGCGGGCGATGAAGGCAGGCTAGGTTGATCGGGTTGGCAGGATTTCATGGATGCGCTGAAGAATCTCAGCTGGCTCGGCCATCCGGCCGGCCCCCTGCAATCCACAGCTCAGCCAGCCAATTCCTGGCTCGGCAAAATGAACACCATCTTCACGCAGGACTGCGACATTTCGCTGGACGGCCCGCTTGGCCCACATCTCGCAGTTCATCGCGGGTGCGACCAGTACCGGCCCAGTGAAGGCCAGATACAGCGTCGACAGCAGATCATCCGCCAGACCACAGGCGAACCGGGCCAAAGTGGCGGCGGTCGCCGGGGCCACAATCAACAGTTCGGCCCGCCGCGCCAACCCGATGTGTTCCCCCAGGCGATGTTCCTGAGGTCGGAATCGACGGAGATGAACCGGACGATTCGTCAGGGCCTCGAAGGTGGTGGCCCCGATGAACCGGCGGGAAGCCGCCGTCATGACCACCGAGACCCGCGCTCCCGACTGCACCAGCCGGCTGCAGAGGTCGGCCGCCTTGTAGGCGGCCACACCTCCGGTCACCCCCAGCACAATCTCGCGCCCGGCCAGTGCGTCCATGGAGGCTTAGCGCACGTCGTCCAGGGTGGGGCCCGCATCGTCGCTGCTGGGCTCGGGGGCGACCTCGCCATCGACCACCAGGCGGCCCGAGTTGTCGAGGTAGATCTTGTCCTGGATGATCTCCTGGATCACGGTTTCCATGAGATTCTGGGTGTTGCCCGGGTTGTCGAGCAGGGGACGCACTCCGCCCCGGTTGAGCTGGACCATCCGCTTCTGGATCAGCGTGGACAACTTGAAGCGGCCACCGACCTTGTTGACGATCTGCTCTTCCTTCAGTTCTTCAATCATCGCATTCACGCTCCCATTGCTGGATCAGTTGACTCATCTCGGCCACCGCTCGCCCCAGGTCGTCATTGACCACCTGGTGACGGTAGGCGGGGGCCTGCGCCAGTTCACGCCGGGCGGTTTCCAGCCGGCTCTGGATGACTTCTTCCGACTCGGTCCCCCGGGCCCGCAATCGCCGCTCGTACTCCCCCTCGGGAGTCCGCACGAAGATCGTCAGGGCCTGAGAACACTGTTCTATCACCTGCCGTGCCCCCTGAACGTCGATCTCCAGCAGGGCACAGCCCCCCAGATCCCGGGCCCGCGTGACTTCCGACTTCAGGGTGCCGTACCAGTTTCCCGAGGAATGCACTTCGGCACACTCCAGGAACTGCCCCGCCGCCCGGCGACGGGCAAACTCCTCACGGGAGAGGAAATGATAGTCTTCCCCAGGGACCTCGTGCGGCCGCGGTGCCCGCGTCGTCGCCGAGACCGACTTGATCAGACGAACAGGACAGGTTTGAATCAGCAGAGGGACGATCGTCGTTTTGCCCGAACCGCTGGGGCCAGACAACACCACGAAACGTGTCTGCGCAAACTCGTTTTCCGCCGAAGACACCTGCCGCAACTCCCGAAGACTCTGCAACCGCTTCCTCCGTCTGGTCTGGGGGGAACCCAGCCCATCCCGCGACGGGGAATCCTGAATTCTACTCGACGTTCTGCAACACTTCCCGAATCTTTTCGACGGCAGCCTTCATCTCGACCACGGCATGCGCGATTCCGACGTGATTGGCCTTGGATCCGATCGTGTTGATTTCGCGGAACATTTCCTGGCTGAGGAAGTCGAGCTTGCGGCCCGCCGAAACAGGCTCGCCCAGAAATGTGCTGAATTGGGACAGATGCGACCGCAGGCGGGTGATCTCTTCGTTGATGTCTCCGCGGTCGGCATAGATTGCGACCTCCCGGATGAGATCGGTTTCCCCCAGGGTGACCCCCGCTTCCGCGATCGCCTGCCGCACGCGTTCGAGCAACTTCGCACGGTACTCGATCACCGTCAGGGGTGCCTGGCGGGCCACTTCGTCGAGCTGGGCCGCGATGACCCCCAGATTGCGCTCGAGTTCGCGGGCCATCGCCCCCCCTTCCTGAACCCGAAACGCCTGGAAGCGTTCCAGCGCCTGATCGAGCAGTCGCAAGGTCAGGTCGAGTGTCGTCTGGTCCTGGGAGTGGCTGTGGCGGGTTTCCGCGACCAAGCCATCCAGCACAAGCAGTTGACCCAGATCGGTCGGCGGTGCGGCATGCAGGTCGCGGGCGGCCTGCTGAACCTGGCCCCAATAACTTTCGAGGGCCACCCGGTTGAGCTGGAAATCTTCCGCCCGGGGGATGCGATCAACCCGGATCTGCAGAGTCACCGTTCCCCGACTGACAAACTGCCTGACCCGGCGTTCGATTTCCCCTTCCTGAGGGGCCAGCCAATCGGGGTATTTCCCAACGACCTTCAGGTACCGGTTGTTGACCGCGCGCACCTCCACCACAGCCGCAAGTTGGGCGTCATGATGGCGGGCATCGCCATAACCGGTCATGCTCAGCAGCACGGGGGACCACGCCTATTCAGCAGGTTTGGAGGGAGCTTCTTCCGACTCGGCAGGAGCAGACTTCGTCTCTTCGGTCCCCTCGGTCTGGGGTCCCGAAGCGGCAGGGCCGGCTCCCTCGGCGGGGCCTTCCGGCTTGTTCCTGGGGGCAGGACCGACAGGGAAATCCTTCATCTCCGGCAGATCGAGACCCTTCCCTTCGGTGCCAGCTCCCCCATCGAGATCGCTCTCGGAGCCGGTGCCGCGGGCCGGAGCGAGTTTCACCTCGTCCGACTCACGTCCCAGGAACTGTCCTTCCATGTCAGAGCGGATGCTGCGGCCAGCGGCGGCCGCCAGGATGATCCACACCACCACGGTTCCCACGGTGATCCAGGTGAAGGTATCCCCGGCCCGGGTTCCGAAGGCACTTTGCCCACCCAGTCCGCCAAACGCCCCGGCCAGTCCCCCACCACGCCCGCGTTGCAGCAGGATCACGGCGATCAGGAACAGCCCGACGATCATCAACAGTGTCAGCAGAAAATACGACATCTCGGGTCAGGTCTCCATCAGGCGGGACGCAGCTCTTGGGCGGCCCGCACGATTGGCAGGAAGTCGTCGAGCTTGAGACAAGCCCCTCCCACCAAGGCACCATCCACGTTCGGCTGTTCCATCAGGCTCTTCGCATTCTGAGGCTTCACGCTGCCCCCGTAGAGAATGCGTGTCGAATCGGCAAGCCCCGCATTGTAGCGAACAGAGAGCCATTTGCGCAAGTGCGCATGGGCCGATTCCGCCTGCTCTGTGGTGGCCGTCAGTCCAGTTCCAATCGCCCAGACAGGTTCATAGGCGATCACGATCCGCGACAAATCGCTGGCCGAGATCCCCTCGAGCGAGCCCGCCATCTGCCGGTCGAGGACCGCCTCGGTCTGATTGGCCTGTCGTTCGGCGAGGGTTTCTCCCACGCACAGAATGACCGACAGTCCCGAGGCGAGCGCCGTGGCCGTCTTGCGGGCGACCAGGGCATCGGTCTCTCCATACAGGGTCCGCCGTTCGCTATGCCCCAGAATGACCCAGTGGCAGCCCACGTCCACGAGCATTGGGGTGGCGACCTCTCCGGTGAACGCCCCCGGCTTTTCGGCCGAGCAGTTCTGCGCCCCCAGTTCGACCCCGCTGTGAGCGATCGCCGTGGCGACCGGCACCAGATAGGGAAACGGCGGGCAGACCACCACCTGAACGCCAGGATGCGATTTCGGGCAGGCCTGTGCCAGACCCGAGGCGAGCGCCAGTCCGGTGTCGCGCACCAGATTCATCTTCCAGTTGCCAGCGACAAACAAGCGTCTCATGCCCGGGCTCCGTGCGGTTGGGGAATGTCTTTGCCGAACAGGCTGGCAATCTGCCGCATGCGGTCCATCACTTCCTGATACTGCCATGGCAACAGGGCCTGCGGCCCGTCGCTGAGCGCCTTCTCGGGGCAGC
>JBKDUK010000241.1:0-12554 GCA_046339535.1 Planctomycetaceae bacterium
CGACCGCCAAACCGACTGAGCAAGTTCATGGTTGAAACTCCATCTGCGACAGGACAGGAAACTGAACCAGCCGACATCTCAACGCTGACACCCGGGAACGCAGGCGTCGAACTCGGCAGTGAAAATTCAGAGAGGCAAACAGCGTGCCGAAATGGGCAAAGGACGGTTCCAATAGACTTTTGACTGCCCGACTTTGTCCATCTCCCCCCCGCGAATGCCATCCCCTGCACGAGATCTTTCCCCCCGGATGACGCGGGGGCATCCGTGTCATTCCCCCGACGTTTGTGCTGATTTTTCAGCAGCTTGCGACGATCCTGCCGGCGCTTGACCCGCATTCCCCGCACCCCTTGCGAACCCCGTCCACCAGCTTTCCCATCCGCCCCTAGAACGGGAGGTCCGGATTCTGATCGACCCCGGCAAATTCCTCCCTCGCACTCGCTTGTGCCTCCCGGGTTCTATTCATGGGTGCCAAAATGGCATGTGTGTGCGGCGGTTGATTTCTGCCATTTTACACAGATGCCAAAATGGCAATTCGACCCAGGAGCCAGTGCTGTAAACCCTCGGTGAATAGCCTTGAAATCCAGGGGGTTTGTATTTTTATGTAGTTGTAAAGCATTTGGAATAATGGACTTGCGGTGAAAAATGAGTCTTGCTTTTTTGGCAGTTCGTGGATTGGTGCCAAGTTCACAACACGCCCCAATACCTCACCCGAACGGGGCCACTCTTCGTTCCAGACCCTCAAAACGGCGAGCCATTTTCCTGAGAGAGGGCTTCGAGCGGACGTTTCAGTGCCGCACAGGCACTGGAGGTTGCGCAGGTCGGGCGTTTGCCCAGATCACCAAAGTTCGAATCGAGACGCACGACGGAGTGTCGACCGGGGCCCACGGCCGCGGTGTCATGTTCAGACAGCCTGATTGACCAAGAGGCCAATCTCCTCAGCGACCGTGATCTTGCGGAATTGATCCGATCGACGGCAAGACTGTTCAGACTCTGAACAGTCTCGTGCGTGCCGCCTGCATCGTCCTTAACGCCTTTATCACCAAGAGAAAAGCCAATTCAAAGAGTCGCATCGTATGGTGACCTTTTTCCCCCGCCGACACCTCCCGCACATGTTAAACCACGATGGCGTCAATTGGTTGTGCGATTCCGACGGGTTGGGCTCTGGGGGGAATGAGAGCAGCTGCTTTCGGTCGTGTGGAATACCGGCGCATTTTGCGGCAACCACTCCGCCAGGCCATGCGGAATTGTCTGCATTCGCAGGGCTGTCCCGAGTCTTACCGAAAGTTCTCCCCATGCAGGAGGTCGTTACTCTGGAGGATGCCCCACAGGGCGTTCTTGAGCCGGCGGAGCCGCCGCGGCCCCCACTGGTCTCGATTGTGATTCCTTGCCTGAATGAGGAAATCTGTATCGGCGAGTTTGTGGACTGGTGTCATCAAGGGCTTGCCGCGGCGCAGGTGACCGGGGAAATCCTGATCATCGACAGTTCGACCGACAAGTCGCCCGAGATCGCGGAGGCGGCGGGGGCTCGCGTGATCCGCGTGCCGAAACGGGGACTGGGCCGGGCCTACATCGATGCCCTGCCGCACATCCGTGGGCAATACGTGATCATGGGAGATTGTGATCTGACTTACGACTTCCGCGAACTCCGACCCTTTATTGAGCAGTTGAATGCGGGGGCCGAGTTTGTGATGGGGAGCCGCTTCGCCGGTTACATCGAGCCCGATGCGATGCCCGGCCTGCACCGGTACTTCGGAACGCCGCTGACGACCTGGCTGCTGAACTTCATGTATGGCACCCATTACTCCGACATCCACTGCGGCATGCGGGCCATGACGCGGGATGCGCTCGACCGCATCGGTCTGGAGTCTCAGTCGTGGGAGTATGCTTCCGAAATGGTTTTGAAGGCGGCCCGTCTGCGACTGCGGATCGCCGAGGTGCCGGTTCGCTTCTACAAGGATCGCGACGGACGACTCAGCCATCACAAGCGCTCGGGTTGGATGTCCCCCTGGATCGCCGGGTGGATCAATCTGAAGGCGATGTTTCTGTACGCCCCCGATTTCTTCGTGATGAAGCCCGGCTGGGTCCTCTTCGTGCTGGGGCTGTTGGTGTCGGCAGCGCTCTGTTTCGGCCCGGTGCGATGGAATGACCGGGTGTCGTTCGATCTGCACATGCTGCTGCTGGGAACGACCTGCGCCACGCTGGGTTACAGTGCGATCCAGCTCGGCACCCTGGCGCGGGTGTTTTACAACTTTGACCCCGCGTGGCGGCGCAGGCTGGCGGAACGCTTCACTTACAACCGCGGCATGGTGCTCGCCGCCACCGTGTTCGGTGCCGGTTTCCTGATCAATCTCGGTTTGCTGTTCGCGTGGGTGCGGGGGGGGCTGCGGCTGGAGCACGTCTATTATCCCGGGTTTTTCGGGCTGCTGCTGCTGATCCTCGGATTCCAGACCTTTGTGTTCACCCTGTTGTTTCACATGATCAACAGCCGCCAGGACAGGATTTCGCCGTGAGCGTTTCCCCGCATCCCGGTCCGATGCGACAGGCTTCCTACGGCCAGCAGAAAGGCTCGGTCGTGGACCGGTTTGGGGTCTGGCTGTCGCGTCGGGCGATCGATCGTGCCGTCGCTGGCCGGACGGGGCTCGACGTGCTGGACCTGGGCTGCGGCTATCACGCGACCCTGCTGAGGGCCCTGGGGGGCCGCCGGAAAACCGGGCTGGGAGTCGACCTCCAGATTTCCCCCGAGGCGAAGACCGAGCCCGGTCTGTCGTTTGTCGAATCGCCGATTGAAACCGCCCTCCCCAACCTGGCCGAGGCCAGTTTCGACCTGGTGCTGATGACCTCGGTGCTGGAGCACCTCTGGGAGCCCCTGGCGGCACTCCGGCATTGCCGGCGCGTGCTGCGTCCCGGCGGCCTGCTGCTGGTGAATGTCCCCACCTGGCGGGGAAAATTTTTCCTGGAGTTTTCGGCGTTCCGTCTGGGAACCAGTCCCGCCAGCGAGATGGATGACCACAAGATGTACTACGACAAACGGGACCTCTGGCCCCTGCTGGTGGCCGCCGGGTTTCTCCCCAGCCGACTGAGTCTTTCGTACCACAAATTCGGCCTCAATCTGTTCGCCATCGCCCGCGCCTGACCCACCCCCCGCTGACTTGTCCATGCGCACTCCGGATCCTGTCCAACCCGTCGCCGCCCTGTCCGCGGGACACCCGTCCCGGGGGATTTCTCCGACCGGGGACGATTGGGACCGGCACTGGGCCGACATGCACGCCGCCGCGGAGAAAAACCCGGCTCAACTCTTCCGCCGACAGATCCTCATCGATCTGCTGCGTCAGCGTCGTCAGGCGGCGGGCGTTCCCCTGCGGTTGCTCGACATTGGCTGTGGGACCGGAGACTTTGCGGTCACCTACCGTGACAGCTTTCCCGATGGGGAGTACCTCGGCCTGGACGTGAGCGCGGTGGGAATCGAGGTCTGCCGGGCCAAGGTGCCCGGGTTCCGGTTTCAGCGGCAGGATCTGGTTCATCCCGGGCCGGTCGAGCCGGCAGACCGCGGGTGGGCGACGGCCGCCGTCTGTTCGGAGGTTCTCGAACATCTCGACGACCCGGTGGGATTCCTGAAGAACGCGCTCCCCTATCTGGCACCGGGGGCGGCCCTGCTGATTACGGTTCCCGGAGGGCCCATCTCCGCGTTCGACCGGCATATTGGACACCGCCAGCACTTCACCAATCAGCAACTGGCCCGCCTGATCGAGCAGGCTGGTTTCCAGCCCCTGCAGATCTGGGGTTCCGGGTTCCCCTTCTACAACCTGTACCGGCTGACCGTCATTCTCCGCGGCCGAAAACTGGTGTCTGATGTCTCGCAATCCACGCAGTCCATCCCGCTCGCTGCCAGAGCGGTGATGTCGATCTTCGGAATTCTGTTCCGTTTCAACCGTCGTTATTCCCAGGCTGGCTGGCAGCGTGTGGCCCTGTGCCAGGCACCAGGCACCGCACCGCCTCGGACCCATTCATCGCGATGATCATCACACGCAGTCCTCTCCGGATTTCGCTGGGGGGCGGAGGGACAGACCTGCCGTCCTACTCTGAGGAACACGAAGGGTTCCTCATCGCGGGTGCCATCGACAAGTATGTCTACATCACCGTCAACCGCCGCTTCGTTCCCCGGATCCTGCTGAAATATTCGCAACTGGAAGAAGTCGATTCGCTCGAGGAGATCTCCCATCCGCTGATTCGCGAGAGTCTGCGGCTGAGGGGTTGCGATCCGACCGGGCTGGAAATCACCAGCATGGCCGACATCCCGGCTGGCACCGGGCTGGGGTCCTCGGGGAGTTTCACCACGGCGCTGCTGCGTGCGATCCATGCCCATCAGCGTTCGCCAGTCAGCACCCACGAACTGGCCGAGGAAGCCTGCCGGATCGAGATCGAGATCCTGCGTGAGCCGGTCGGAAAGCAGGACCAGTACATCGCCGCCTACGGTGGTTTGACCTGCTTTCGGTTTCTGCCGGGTGGGCGGGTGGAGGCGTGGCCCCTCAGGATCAGCCCCGAGACGGTCTATGACCTCGAAGATCACCTGCTGTTGTTCTTCACGGGGTACACGCGGTTGGCGGGATCGATTCTGAACGACCAGGATTCGCGGATGAAGCAGCGCGACCCCGAGATGTCGGCCAATCTGCATTTCGTCAAACAACTCGGTTTGCAGATGAAAGAGGCCCTGGAGTCGGGCCAGCCGAGAGTGTTTGGCGAGCTGATGCACGTCCACTGGGAGAACAAGAAACGACGCTCGCAGGGAATGAGCAACGAGCGGATCAATGCCTGGTATGACCTGGCCATGGCGAATGGAGCCGTGGGGGGCAAGCTGATTGGTGCGGGCGGCGGTGGATTCCTCATGTTCTACACCGAAGACCGGGCCCGGCTGACGCGCGCTCTCACTGCAGCGGGGCTGGTGGAGATGCGGTACCGGTTCGACTTTGAAGGGACCAAGGTGCTCGTGCAATGACCGCCCGGACCATGCCCCTGCGGCCCGTTGTGATTCTCGCGGGAGGACTGGCGACACGCCTGGGCGAAACCGCGCGTACGGTTCCGAAGTGCCTGCTGGATGTCGCCGGGGAACCCTTCCTGTTTCATCAGCTGCGCCGGCTGAAGGCCGAGGGAATCGAGTCGGTCCTGCTGTGTGTCAGCCATCTGGGAGAGCAGGTCGTGGCGGCGGCGGGGGATGGATCGGCCTTCGGTCTGCACCTCGACTACGCCTTTGATGGTCCTGTCCGGGCGGGAACCGCGGGGGCCATCAAGCGGGTTCTTCCCAGACTCCCCGACGAGTTCTTCGTGCTTTATGGCGACTCGCTGCTGACCTGTCCGTTCGCACCAGTCCAGGCGGCTTTCCTCTCGTCCGACGCCGCGGCTCTCATGACCGTGTACCGCAATGACGGTCAATGGGATGCCAGCAATGTGGAGTTCGTCGCTGGTCGCATCCTCGCCTACGACAAGGTGCATCGCACCAGCCGCATGAAACACATCGACTACGGACTCGGACTCTTTCGGCAACATGCGTTTGATCATGTTCCCGTCGATCTCCCTCATGATCTGGCCGAGGTCTACCAGCGGGCACTCCGCGACGGGAGACTCGCGGGCTTCGAGGTCGGCGAACGGTTCTACGAAATCGGCTCGCACGCCGGTCTGCAGGAGACGCGGGAGTATCTCGGGGCGCAGGGGGGGGCCGCGTCCGACGGCCTGATCCCGGCTTCCACCCGGCCCCCGCAGCAGCCCGCTCACCCGTTCTCCACTTTCCTGGATCCCCCCGCCAGCGAGGCCCGGCCGCGATGAGCTTTTCGCAAGTGTATCTCTCCGAGGCCCACCGGATTCTGGATGGGCTCGACGTCGCGGTGATCGAAAACATGGCCCGCCTGATTGGCGAAGCCCGGCGCCGGGAAGGCCGGTTGTTCATCCTCGGCGTTGGGGGGAGCGCCGCCAACGCCTCGCACGCCGTGAACGACTTCCGCAAGATCGTCGGGATCGAAGCCTACGCCCCCACCGACAACGTCTCGGAACTGACCGCCCGAACCAACGACGAAGGATGGAGCACGATCTTCGTCGAATGGCTGCGGGGCAGCCGGCTGAAGGCCGATGATCTGATCTTCGTGCTGTCTGTCGGGGGGGGCAATCTCGAGAAGAACGTGAGTCCAAATCTCGTGACGGCGCTGCAGTACGCGCGCGAGAAAGGGACATCCATTATGGGGATTGTCGGCCGGGATGGAGGGTACACTGCACAGGTGGCCGATGCCTGTCTGCTCATCCCCACGGTGCATCCCGAGCGGATCACGCCTCATGCCGAGGCGTTCCAGGCAGTCGTCTGGCATCTCCTGGTCTCGCATCCTTCCCTGAGGACCCAGGCCACAAAATGGGAATCGGTACGATGAACCGGGCCGTCTTTCTCGATCGGGATGGGGTGCTCAATCGCGCCGTGATGCGGGGTGGTCGACCCTATCCTCCCGCCTCACTGGCCGAGCTGGAAATCCTTCCGGGAGTTCCCCAGGCCCTGGGAAAACTCCGGGAACGGGGTTTGCTGCTGATCGGCGTGACCAATCAGCCGGATGTCGCCCGGGGGACCCAGACCCGGGAGGTCGTCGAGGCGATCAACGCCCGACTTCTGGCGGAGTTGCCGCTGGATGAGATCCGGGTCTGCTACGAGGATGGTGACGACGCGTTTTGCCGCAAGCCAAATCCGGGAATGCTGCTGGAGGCAGCCCACAGGCACGCCATCGACCTGCCGGCGAGCTACCTCGTCGGTGATCGCTGGCGGGACATGGAAGCGGGACACCGGGCCGGCTGCCGGACGGTATTCATTGACCGGGGATACGACGAGCGTCTCCCCGATCCACCGGCCGAGCGGACGGTCCGCGATCTGCCGGAAGCCGCCGATTGGATCCTGACCACTTTGATCTCCCCCCGAGCCGACGAAGCATGATTGCCAGCACCACTCTCAAGGTGAAAATCTTCGCCGACGGGGCCGACCGGACGACGATGCTGGAGTTGCACGGCAATCCACTGATCCGCGGTTTCACCACCAATCCGACCCTGATGCGGGCGGCTGGCGTCACCGATTACGAGGCATTTGCCCGCGACTTGCTGACGGCCATTCCCGACCGGCCGATCTCCTTCGAGGTAATCTCGGATGAATTTGACGAGATGGCCGCACAGGCGCAGCGGCTCAGTTCCTGGGGTGACAACGTCCAGGTGAAGATTCCCGTGACCAATACCCGGGGGGAATCGTCCATCCCCCTGATCCGTTCGCTCGCGGCGGCGGGAGTCCCGCTCAATGTGACCGCCCTGATGACGCTGGAGCAGGTCCGCACTGTCGCGGGGGCACTGCGGGACGGGCCACCAGCATGCATTTCGGTGTTCGCCGGGCGGATTGCCGACACAGGCCGCGATCCGGTCCCCATGATGGCGGCGGCGGTCGAACTGTTGCGTGCCGACCGCCACATCGAACTGCTCTGGGCCAGCCCCCGCGAACTGCTCAACATCTTTCAGGCGGACCAGATCGGCTGCCACATCATCACGGTGACCGTGGACCTGTTGAAGAAACTCTCCCTGGTCGGCAAGAACCTCGAGGAGTACTCCCTCGAAACCGTGCGGATGTTTCGCAATGACGCCCTGCGGGCCAACCTGCAACTCTAGGCCCTCCGTCTGCCCCTCCCGCCTCCTTTGGGAATTCCTGAGAACAGGCAGCTGCAAC
Source organism: Planctomycetaceae bacterium (assembly GCA_046339535.1). Classification (GTDB taxonomy): domain Bacteria; phylum Planctomycetota; class Planctomycetia; order Planctomycetales; family Planctomycetaceae; genus UBA10511. Next base: position 7,730 of record JBKDUK010000241.1, read on the forward strand.
CCCGATGGACCTGACATTTCGATGAACGGACATTTTCTCGCGCAACCCCGGGGCTGGATCGCCGGGGGTCTGCTGGGGATCGGCTGGCTGCTGCTGGTGATGCCGTTTTACACCATCGACCGGCTGCGCGGCGTCGGGCTTTCCGCCCTGCCGTTGCTGCTGCTCTTCGCGGTGCTGAGTCGCCGCGGGACGCGGGCTGCCGTCTGGCGTCGACTGGGAGGAATCGCGGTACACCGCGGAATGTCGGCGGCGCTCGTGGGCTTCGTGGCGGCGCTGGTTGCCATGTTGTTGTCCTGGTCACGCCCCCCGGTCCCGCAGGTCCAGGACGAGTTCAGCTACCTGCTGGCGGCCGAGACCTTCACGTCAGGACGTCTGACCAATCCGTCCCATCCGCTCGCCGAGCACTTCGAAACCTTTCATGTGCTGTCTCATCCAACACGAACCTCGAAATACCCGATTGGTCAGGGACTGGTTCTGGCTCTGGGGCAGGCAATCACTGGGCACCCCCTCGTGGGGGTCTGGCTGAGCTTCGCGATCGCGTCCGCCGCGTTGTGCTGGATGTTGCAAGCCTGGCTCCCTCCCCGCTGGGCCCTGTTGGGGGGGATGTACGCCGCGGTCCACCCCTACTTCCAGGGGGGGTTCTGGTTCCACTGGGAATCGCTGGAGAGATTCCTCAGCCTGACTCCTCCCGACCTGCGGCAGCAAATCAGCTTCTCGTGGAGTCAATCCTTCTGGGGAGGGGCTGTGGCCATGCTGGGGGGCTGTCTCGTGTATGGAGTCCTGCCCCGATTCCTGCGGAGTCCCACGGCGGCGCAGGCCGGTGTGCTGGGGCTTGGGCTCGTGCTGCTCGCCCACTCCCGTCCGTTCGAAGGGGCGATCAGCTCTCTGCCCGCCGGCCTCGCGCTGGGGGTGTGGATCCTGCGCCAGTGGCGCAGCGGTGGGTCACTGGCCGCAATCGGCCGGGTGCTCTGGCCCTGCGCCGCCGTGTTACTGGCCGGTCTGGCCGGCAGCCTGGTCTATAACCGGGCCGTCACTGGAAGCCCAACCAAAATGCCGTACGTGCTGTACTCTCAGCAGTACGACACGTCACCGGCGTTTGTCTTTCAATCCCGGCGCGAACAGATCATCGCGCCCAATCCCATCTTCGAACGATTCAACATCGAGTTCGTCAATCCGCATTACGATAAAAAGCAAAACCTCCTGGGCTGGCTGAAGACACGCCCCCAAATGACCCTGATCCCCCTGGCCCCGTATTTCTGGCCGATCATGCCAGCGCTGCTCTGGATCCCGGCGGCCCTGCGCTCCCGCAGAGTTCGTGCCGCAGTCGCCGTCGTGACATTTTTGATCGTGGCGCAGCAAGCGGTGATTGGCTCGCTGCCGCATTACCTGTCGCCGACCACAGGCTTGATTCTCGTGACCGGTCTGGGCTGTCTGCGACAACTCTCGGCACTGCGAATCGGAGAACGCCGGGTTGGGCGGGCGCTGGCCCTGTCTGTGCTGGCCCTGACGCCGATCCTGCTGGCGGAAGTCGTTGTGGCCCGTCTTCCCCCGGGGGGATGGAGTTACGAGCGGGCCAGGATCCAGCAGCAACTGGCGAGCACCGGGCAGCGTCATCTCGTCATGGTGCGGTACCGCCCGGACCACAATGTGCATGACGAATGGGTCTACAACGCGGCGGCGATTGACGAGTCACCGGTCATCTGGGCGCGTGAACTGGAACCAGACCAAAACCACCGCCTGATCGGGTACTACCACGATCGCCAGATCTGGTTGCTCGAGGCCGACGAAACGCCCCCCCGGCTGCACTCCTATTCCGTGGGAGACAGTGGAGCACCATGAGCCATGCACGCGCCCTGCGTCCGTTCGGCTCCCACACGGGGTTCCCTTTCCGGGACCGGACGAATTGCCATAGGGCCCATCCATCGGGCGCGCCATCCCTGCCCGGCCCGTTGGGCCGGCCCGACGGCCATGCCCCATTCCACGTTCCGTGTTTGTTGAAGAGAAGAAGTGAACCGAAATGCCAACGTCGCTGATTGCAGGTGGTGCGGGGTTTATCGGCAGCCATATGGCGTGCCGGCTGCTCGACCGGGACCCGCATTCCCGGGTGGTGATTTATGACAACTTCAGTTCGGGACGGGCGTGGCACCTCCCTTCCGATCCACGTCTCGAAGTGGTTCGGGGAGACCTCAAGGACCTGCCGGCACTGAAAGCCGCGCTCGCAGGGGTGCACACGGTCTTCCACTTCGCCTCCAATCCCGATATCGCCAAGGCGGCCACCCAGCCGGACATCGACTTCTGGGAAGGGACCTATCTGACCCAGAATCTGCTGGAGGCGATGCGGCAGACCGGGGTTTCCCGGCTGATCTATGCGTCGGGCAGCGGTGTTTATGGAGAGACCGGCGAAACGGCGGTCGATGAAAACTTCAGCCCGCTGCGCCCCATTTCGACCTATGGGGCCAGCAAGCTCGCCTGTGAAGCCCTCATGACCGCCTACTCGCACATGTTCGGTCTCCGGGGAGCCGCTTTCCGGTTTGCGAACGTCGTGGGCCCCCGGCAAACCCATGGGGTCGCGTATGACTTCATCCGCAGACTGATCAGGCAGCCAAGCCATCTCGCCATCCTGGGGGATGGCCGGCAGAGCAAATCGTACATCCATGTTGATGATGTACTGAACGCCCTGCTGCTCATCCATGACCAGGATCCCAGCGGGTACGACGTCTTCAACGTCGCGACACAGGATTATCTCACGGTCAGGGAAATCGCCGATCTGGTTGTGGCCCGGCTGGGACTGACCGATGTCGCCTACCAGTTTGCCGGCGGAGATCGGGGCTGGAAGGGAGATGTACCGATTGTCCGGTTCAATTCCGACAAAATCCGCGCCCGCGGCTGGACCAACCAGCGGACATCGACCGAGGCGATGACTCACGCCATCGACTCCATGGCGACTGATGCGCTGTCCGGGAAGTTCGATGCCTGAGTTCGGCTGCGGGTCATCCCCCGGAAACCTTCGCGCAGGACCACTGCGGATTTCCACCGGGGAGGGCGCAGGTCGGGCGTCGGGAGTGCCCGAAGCAGACCTGGTGCAACGCCGCCGCATCCTCTTGCGACGGGCCAGATTGGATTCGCCAGGCGGGTCGTGCCGGGCAATTGCTCAAATCAACAGAGTCACAACCGGGAGTGATCATGAGACGGACGGCCGCCCGCTGGCCCACGACAGGGCCGCAACACACGAGGTCCGGATCACCACGGTTCCGACAGGAGAGTTTGCAACGTGACCAGAGATGCTGCCTCGGGGCCGGCGAGTTCGCCGACCAGTTCCTTCGGATCGCTGCTGCGGCGGTTGATTCCGCTGGAGTTCCAGCCTCCGCATCAACCCATCCGGCGGTTGCTGGCCGCGACTGGCTTTTTTCGCCTGCGCACCTGGCTGGGGGCTCACGGAGTTGCCGTCCCGGATATCGGGCTGTATCAGCCGCTGTTTTCCCCCTGGGAAGGGCTGCCCGAGTTCGAGCGGATCTACCAGCCGCTGCGGGACCATACCCTGGTGACCCGCGATCGCTGTTACATCCTGAATCAAACGCTGCGGCAGGCGATGCAGCTCGAAGGGAGCATTCTCGAATGCGGGGTCTTTCGGGGGGGCACCGCCCTGCTGGCTGCGAGGACAATTGCGGAATCCGGCCGCCCGCGGGCCCTGCATCTGTTTGACAGCTTCAGCGGCATGCCGGAGACACTGGCCGGTGTCGATCGGTTCCAGAAAGGGGATTTTCACCAGACGTCAGCCGAGCGAGTGGCGGCCCTGCTGGCCCCCTATCCGTTTGCCAGCCTGCATGTGGGGTTCATCCCCGACACGTTCGCAGGACTGGAAACGGGTCCCATCGCCTGGGTTCACGTCGATGTCGATCTGTATCAGGCGATCCACGACTGCGTGAAGTACATCTATCCCCGCATGGTTCCGGGGGGAATGATCGTGTTTGATGACTATGGCTTTCCCAGTTGTCCGGGGGCTCGCCGTGCGGTGGACGAAGCGTTCGCCAACCTCCCGGAAGTTCCCATTTGCCTGCCCACCGGTCAGGCCCTGGTGGTCAAGCTGTAGCGTTGTGATTCCCGGGATGTTTCGGCTCCGGTCCGCACGCCAACCCAGGCGGGGCAGGCGATCCGGTCTGGCTCGCGGCGGGGCACTGCTGCGCGTGAGATCAGGGCGCGGTTGGCCCCGGCGATTACGGAAGCGCTCATTGGCTTTTCGCTGACCAGTGACAAAACACAATCCGGGCTGACGAACGAAGATGGCCACGCAGGCGGGGCCACGCTTTGTGGAACAACCCTCCTGTGGGATGCACAATCGCCGATTCCGGAACCATCTGTTGGCCTCTGAAGTTCCCTCGTGCCCAGACTGGTTGTGGGGCACCACGGATTGATGGATTCATTGATGGATCGGCAGGACCCCGCACAGACCGTCTTGCGGAATCCGCGGGATCAGGCCGTCGGCCGATCTCGTGGCCGTCATCCGCCATCTCCCACGGGTCCAACCGCCGCGACTACGGCGGTTGAACTGGACTGGGGAGGAAGTGGGGCTCATTGAACGACGCGGCGAAGTCGCCACTCAGGCCACGCCAGAGGCTCCTCATTGAGCACACGAGCCGTCCCGTTGTGGATCGATGGAGGCCCCACTCGCGGTCGTCCGCATCGAGTGCCGGTTGCGATCGAACCGTTCAATCACGCAGCAGCATTCCCACGGGGCCGCCCAGGTCATCGAGTCGCTTTTTGACCCGCACCCACGGATCCCGTTCCGGGTGCAGGCGTGGGGCTGAGAGGGACTAAATTCCCCCAA
>JBKDUK010000242.1:0-69693 GCA_046339535.1 Planctomycetaceae bacterium
CGTCCGGGTCGAACAAGTCCCGTGGGGTGTGGGAAAACATCGGCAGACCAGGAAGTACCAGTGGTACCTGGCGAAGTGGGCGCAACGGCTGTCGTGGCAGGTGGTGGCGGACGTGTTTGGAACGAGCTGGCAGAGTGTGTCTGCGGCGGCGCGGATGGCGGTGGAATGGGGGCTCAATCATCGGGAAATGACGGGAATCACGGCGATTGGGATCGATGAGATCGCGTGGCGGAAGGGTCATAAGTATGTGACGCTGGTGTACCAGATCAATGAGGAGTGCCAGCGTCTGCTGTCTGTCGGGCAGAACCGGTCGGAAGAGAGCCTGCGGGGTTTCTTCCGGGGGTTGTCGGAGGAAGTGAAGGGGGGCATCCGGTGTGTGTGCAGCGACATGTGGCAGCCATACCTGTAGGTGATCGGGGAACAGATCGGCCAGGCGGTGCATGTGCTGGACCGGTTTCACATCATGACGCATTTCAGCAAGGGGGTGGATGCAGTGCGGGCGAGTGAGTCGCGAGACCTCAAACGGTCGGGCACAGCACCGGTCTTGAAACACACGCGCTGATGTCTGCTGAAGTGCCCGGAGAATCTGACGGAGTCGCAGTCGGTCCGACTCAGGGAGCTGGTCCAGTTGAACCTGGGAACCGTGAGGGCCTACCTGCTGAAGGAGGACTTCCAGTGGTTCTGGGAGTACCGGTCCCCGACGGTGGCGATGCGGTTTCTGGACGAGTGGTGCGGGAAGGTGATGCGATCCCGGCTGGAACCGATGCAGCGGGTGGCGCGGATGCTGCGTCACCATCAGCCCCTGATCCGCAACTGGTTTGTGGCGCGGGGGACGATTTCGGGGGGTGTCGTGGAGGGATTCAACAACAAGGCGAAACGGACCACCAAAAAGGCGTATGGATTTCGCGAACTGAAAACGCTGGAAATCGCCTGATATCATCAACTTGGGAACCTGCCGGAGCCGGATTTCACCCACAGATTCAGGTGAGGAGGCTATTAATTGAAGGGGGATTGTGTCGGGGCAGGCGGGAAGGCCGATCTCTGCCGGATCGAATCGGGACGACGCTGGGCGCTGGCCGCGCTCGGTCGCCGCTGGAGACTGCCCGCAGAAGCGGACACCTCCGTCAGACGACCGGCGGTCATGAGATTCGGGGGCCAGGGTTCTGCCGCCCGGGGGTTCATTCCGCCAGCGATCTCACTCAACCCGCAGTGCTCAGGGGGTACGGGCCGGAATGCCATAGAGGTGAGAGTCGCTACGGACCAGCAACGTCCCCTCAACCACGGCCGGACTTGCCATGAGTTGTCCTTCGAGGTGATTGGTGCGGCGCAGTTTCCACTCCGGTTTGGCGTCGACCCACGATGCGTCCCCCGACCGGCTGAGGAACAGGATGCGTCCTCCCACAGCCAATGGCGAGGCGCTGTAATTTCCCGCCAATCGTTCGCGGTAACGCACCGCCCCCGTCCCGACATCGAGGCACGACACCACTCCCTGGTCCGAGACCATGAACAGCAGATCCCCCACCACCACCGGGGACGACATGGGGGGAACCTGCTTGTTGACCCGCCACTTGACGTGCGTGTCGGTCACATCTCCTGCACCATCGACCCGGATGGCGACCAGTTCATGGTTCATGTAGCCCGTGCAGACCAACACCAGGCCCTGGGCGAACACGGGCCGGGGTGAATTCGAAAACCCGTCGCCGTGGCGGACCTGCCAGAGGGTCTTTCCCGTCTCGGGATCGTAGGCCACAACCCACTGGGCACCAGGAATGATCACCTGGCGTTTGGTCCCATCGTGGATGAGCAGCGGCGTACTGAAGGCCTTGTGGAAGTCTCCATTCTCCCCCGACATTTTTGGCCGGGGCACCCGCCACAGCTCTTTGCCGGTCGCGATATCGAGAGCCGCCACAAACTGCTGGTCGGTTCCATCGCAGGGAATGATCAGGCGGTTGTCGACCACGACCGGAGTGCTGCCAGGGCCCACACTGTGCTCGACCGGCAGACGGGTCTTCCAGAGCACTTTGCCGGTGGCGAGCTCGACCGCAGCCGTCCCCAGATTGCCAAAGTGACACAACAAACGTCCTCCGGCGATCACGGGAGTCGGGGAGGCATAGCTGTTGAGCGAGTGGATCGGCTCGGGATTGCTGATCGTGAACAGCTCGACGTCGCGGATCACCCGCTGTGTCGCGAGGTCCACCGCGATGGCCCGCAGGCTGACCGATTCGAGAATCTCCATCTGGCCGGCCATCGGGTTCCCCTTGAGCCGTTCGGCCTTCACCTCGGCGACCTTATCGGGATCGACCTCGGTCGGCACCGCAGTCGTCAACCAGCAGATCCCGCGGGACACCACGGGCGAGGACCAGCCTTTCCCGGGGATGGCGATCTTGAACCGCAGATTGGTTTCTTCGCCGAATTCATCCGGCAGGCCCAGATCGGCCACCACCCCCTGCCCCTCCGGCCCACGAAATTGCGGCCACTCCTGGCCCTGGGCGGGAACGGGGCCCGATTGTCCCAGAGCCCACCCGAGAACCAACAGCGCGGTCGCAGGAAGTCGACGCGACAGATGAGAGGTCAACATGTGATGCGGTGCCGAGGCAGGGATCGGAAAGACAACTTCATGCAGGAGACCGGTTGGATCGGCGGGGCGGGGTCGGCCGAGCCGGTCACCGGATGGTTCCTGCCGGGGCGTATTCTTCCCTGCCCGTGCGACATCCGCCAGTCACTCGCCCATCGGCCCCCCCCCTGCCCGGCGCACAGCCAATCTCCCGACGGCGTGGGCTCGGTTTCCTCCGGCACAAGCCTTCGGTCCGTGGTGGAAGCCAATCCTTCCGACCGCGGAGGAAATTCGCTCTGTCCAGAAGCCCGAGCCGTTTCGGTGGGGATGCGGCGGCCTCTCTTACCGATCCGACTCCGGCCGACTGGCCGCAAGTTGATCAAGACGACGGATGATCAGATAAAATGGCCAGAGGTAAATGATGTCGGCTAAGAAGAAGACGAGGAAGAACCGGGGAGGGAGTTTACCGAGCAGGATGTAACCGAGCCCCAGACACGAGCCCAGAAACTTGCTCCACCAGCCGAGGGCCAGCATTTGGCGATTGCGGAGGGGGTGGCGGGCGACCAGGTAGTAGGCGACCCCGAACAGTGCCACCAGCAACCCCACGAGCTGGATGGGAAACTGGATCTCGGGTTTGGGCATCCCGATCACCTTGTAGGTTTCGTGGTAGAGGATCAGCATGTGAAGTCCGGCACAGATGTTGAATCCGGCGGCAAAGCGGAGCAAACCCTTCATCCAGGGGAGCAAGGTGGGGGCCCTGGAAGGGACTGCGGGGAGCGGCGTGACTTCTGACATCGGACTCCAGTCCCAAGAGGGGGGACGCCAGGTCCCCGACGGGGGCGGGGGGGGATGGACGGCCGCACTACTATGGCAGATGCGGATGGTGAAGTCTGCCTCAACCGGTGTCTTGTCACCTGTGGTTGAGGGGGCTCGGGTTGGGACGAGGTGCCTCGGCGAATGCCGCTGGGGGATGCTGGAAGCAGCCCGAAAAGGTTTCCCTAAGCTCTCATGTTTGCATGAGTTAGGCCCAATTCCCACATCCGATAACCGGCCGGGGCTCACTTGAATCCCCCGGATGCAGGTGTCAAGATCGGGCCGCTTCGGGGTGCGTGACTCCGGGGTCCCTGAGGAGCAGCGCGGTGCCGCGGGTCGGCATCGGCAGTCTACTGTCTGAAGTCGAGAATGCTGGGATGAGCAGCGTGCTGGCGGCCGCGTCGATCGCCGAGCTATTGGCGCAGTACATTGACTCCACCTGGGCGTACGCGCTCGCGGCGCTGATCCACGCCGCCCTGGTGCTGGGCTTTTTTGGTGTGGCCCCGCTGGTTTACATCTGGCTGGAACGGAAAGTGGCGGGGCGTATCCAGGACCGTCTGGGCCCCACACGCGTTGGCGGAAAATTCGGCTGGCTGCAGACGCTGGCCGACGGCATCAAGCTGATTCAGAAAGAGGATCTCTGCCCCGAGGCGGCTGACCGGATGCTGTTCCGGGTCTCTCCCTACCTCGTGTTTGTCGCATCATTCGCGGCCTTTCTGGTACTTCCCTGGGCGGATGGCTGGATCGCGCAGGATCTCGACATTGGCATCTTTTTCATCCTGGCGATCATGTCGCTGGAGGTGATGGGTGTGATTCTGGCGGGTTACTCCAGCGGCTCGAAGTGGTCGCTGTTCGGAGGGATGCGTGAAGCAGCCCAGGTGGTAAGTTACGAGATTCCGATGGCGATCTGCGCCCTGGTGCCGGTGACGGCACTGGGGACGCTCAGCATGTCGGAAATCAGTCGGATGCAGGGGGGCACGTTCCTCAACTGGATGTTGCTGCATGATCCATTCTGCTTCATCGCCTTCTTCGTCTACTTCACCGTCGCCACCGCGAGCGTGAAGCGGGCTCCGTTCGACCTGGCCGAGGCCGAAAGCGAACTCGTGGCGGGTTTCCATACTGAGTACTCGGGCATCCGCTGGTCGTACTTCTTCATGGCCGAGTATGCGAGCATGTTCGCGGTGAGCGGCATTGCGACCGCACTGTTCCTGGGAGGTTGGCATTCGGGGATCGGGCTGGAGAAGGCGGTGCTCGATCCATTGCGGGCCCAGGGAGGTGCGGGGTTCCTGATCGCCAACATCATCGCCGCGTCGATCTTCATCTCAAAGGGGTGTTTGCTGGTGTTTGTGCAGATGTGGGTGCGGTGGACGTTGCCCCGCCTGCGAATCGACCAGGTCATGACGACCTGCCTCAAGTATCTGCTGCCGATCAGTTGCTTCCTCTTCCTGGGGATTACCGTCTGGCCATTGCTGATCCATCAGTTCACTGGCCGAACCACGCTGCTCGACTCGGTCAATGTTCTGGGTTCCGAGCTGGGAGTTCCCAAGGCGAATCAGGCATTCCGTCCCGAACTGGTCCCGACCGTGACCGGGGAATCGGCGGCGAAAGCCGAGAAGGAGGCCGAAGCCAAAGTGGATATTCAACCCGAGGCAGAGCAGGCGGGTCCCAATCTGAATCGTGATGCGGTGCAGGAAGGTCAGGTGCAGTCATGAGTTGGCTTTCCGCACCCATTGATGCGGTGGCTTGGTTGTTTCAGGGAGGAGCCGTTTACGTCTTCGCCCTGATGGCTGTCGCCTGTGCCGTGGCGGTCGTGGTGAGTCAAAACGTCGTCCGGATGGCGTTCTGGCTGATTTTGTCTTTGGCGGCCACGGCAGGACTCTTCTTCTCAATGAACGCCGACTTCGTCGGAGCGGCCCAATTGCTGATTTATGTCGGCGGCACCCTGGTGCTGCTGATCTTCGGCGTGATGCTGACGGCCAGCGGCCCCTTTCTTCAGATCAAATCTCGACCTGGCGAAATGGTTCTGGGGGGCGTGGTGGGGCTGGTTCTGCTGGGCCTGATCCTGTCATCGGCAATCTCGGTCGACTGGGCCAATCGTGGTCCCCGGTCAGCCAGCGAGACGGTCGGGGTCGGGTTCAACCCTCCGGCCAGCGGCAACACAACCCGCGAGCTGGGGCTCAAGTTTCTCGGGGCGAATCCCAAAGATCTGGGATCGTCGCGGAGCACGTTGAGTCCGGGCTTTCTCCTCCCCTTCGAAATTGTCTCGGTGCACCTTCTGGTGGTGCTGATTGGGGCCGCCTACCTGGCGCGCACCAAACGGCGGCGGGATGCGGGCAATTCCCAGGCTTCGAATTTGTCTGCGTCTTAGGCTGTCGACTGTTGAGTGCGGAACGTTTTCCCCCCCTTTTGTCGCTGTGCTGCTGATCTGAGATGCCTCCAAGCGAACAAGCTGCGATGCTGGCGCCGGCTGCCGACCTGAACATGTACCTGTTCGTCGCTGCCGTCCTGTTTGTCTGCGGCGTGGTCTGCATGGCCACGAAGCGGAACGCGATCGGGATTCTGATGGGGGTCGAACTGGTTCTGAATGGGGCCAATCTCAACTTCGTCGCCTTCGCCCGCCACACCCCGCTGGGGATGGATGGGCAGGTGTTTTCGCTGTTTGTGATCGTGCTGGCGGCAGCGGAAGCGGCCATCGCTCTGGCGATCGCTCTCAACTTCTACAACAACCACCTGACGATCGATGTCGACCGGGCCGATGAGCTGAAGGGCTGATCCCGGCCGATTGTCACCCGCGTGCTGTCAACCTGACTGTCTGACCACACACCACCCGCCGTCCTCCGCGCCGTTGCCTGCCGGCCGACTGCGGTTGCCGCCTTCCGACCTCTGCCATGCCTGGCCCATCTTCACTTGGAACAACGCTCAGCAGCCTGCTGATGATCGCCTGGCTGCTGCCCCTGTGCGGGTTCGCGATTGAAATCTTCGCCGGCTTCTGGGGTACCCGGAAGAGCAAGACCGCCGCGTACATTGCGGTGGGGTGCATCGGGACGGCGTTTGTGTGCAGCCTTTCGGCGCTCCTGTTCTGGGGTTTCAAAACGGAATGGGCCGCCGTGAAGGCGGTATCGGCGGATCGCACAGCAACCGCTGCGGTGAGTCCGGCCGCGGCGGCCGAGATGGGGCCGTTCACCAACACGATCTACACCCTGGCCAACTTCGGGTCCCTCCGTGTCGCCATTGATTATTACATCGACAGCCTAACCCTGGTGATGTTCACCATGGTCACCTTCATCGCCACCTGCATCCATCTGTTTGCGATGGGTTACATGAGCGATGAGCTGACCGAGAACTATGAGGATCATCAGGTTCATACCAGCCACGGGCACTTTCACCGGCCCGGACGGTTCTACCGGTTTTTCGCGTTCCTGTCGCTGTTCTTCTTCTCGATGCTGGGACTGGTCCTGGCCGGGAACGTGTTCATGGTGTTCGTGTTTTGGGAACTGGTGGGGGTCTGCTCGTACTTCCTGATCGGCTTCTATGTCGAACGGAAGTCGGCTTCGACGGCTGCCAACAAGGCCTTCATCATGAACCGGGTCGGGGACTTTGGCTTCCTGATCGGTTTGATGATCCTGTGGACCCACTTCGGAACCTTCCAGTTCCAAAGTCGCTACGAGGGGGCCAACAACACCAATCCCACTCCGGGTCTGTTCCAGATGCTGCGGGACGACCACGGGCACATGCATGTCAACGAATCGGGCGACAAGGTTCTGCTGACTTCGGGGTTGCCCGAAGAAAGTGCCGACGGACCCCACGAAGCCCGGACCATTCCCTATTACCTGCTGGTCGCGGCAGGGTTGGGAATCTTCGCCGGTTGCATCGGCAAAAGCGCGCAATTCCCGCTGCAGACCTGGCTGCCCGACGCCATGGAAGGACCGACTCCGGTCTCGGCGCTGGTGCACTCCGCCACCATGGTCGCGGCGGGGGTGTATCTCGCGGGGCGGTTCTATCCGATGTTCACCCCCGAGGTGCTGCTGACGATCGCTTACATCGGCTGCATCACGGCCTTCCTGGCGGCGACGATTGCTGTGGTGGTGACGGACATCAAGCGGGTGTTGGCCTACTCGACGATCAGCCAACTCGGCTACATGATGCTGGGATTGGGTGTCGGGGGCTGGGCGGCCGGGTTGTTCCACCTGGTCACACACGCCTTCTTCAAGTCGTTGATGTTCCTGGCGTCGGGAAGTGTGATTCACGGTTGCCACCACGAGCAGGAAATGCCCCGCATGGGTGGCCTGCGGAAGAAGATGCCGATTACCGCCTACACGATGCTGGTGGGGGTAATTGCGATCGCTGGTCTCGCGATACCGGGCGTGATCGCCTTCTCGGGATACCACTCGAAGGACGCGGTGGTGGCCACCGCGTTGACCTTCACCGAGTTGAATCCCTCGCACCTTGTGTTGTTCTACCTCCCGCTGCTGGGAGCCGGCGTGACGGCGTTCTATATGTTCCGCCTCTGGTTCTACACCTTCGCCGGCGAACCCCGCGACCACCATGTGTACGAGCACGCCCATGAATCTCCCTGGATCATGACCGTGCCGCTGCTGGTGCTGTCGGTCTTGGCGGCGTTCTGTGCGGTGGGTGGCGAGCATGGCCCGCTGTTTGGCTTGTTGTCGGCCAGTGAGCCGGCCACTTTGCCGCACGAACTGGTTGCGGCAGCCCCCTCGGGTCTCACCCTGCCAACGCACGAAGCCATCCATCAACGGCATGCCCGGGCTGGCCTGTACGCCCTGGTCATCGCCAGTCTGGGGACGTTCCTCGCATATGTCTTCTATGGGGCTCGCTGGGTGAATCCGGCCGATGTGAAGCGTCAGTTCACCGGACTGCATACCTTTCTGTCGGAAAAGTGGTGGTTTGATGAGTTGTACGACACGCTGTTCGTCAGGCCGGTGCACGTCGTGGCCCGGTTCGTCGCGGGATTCGACCGGCTGGTTCTCGATGGAATCATCCACGGATTGTCGCGGCTGACGGTGGCAGTTGCCCATTGGGACCGGCTCTTCGACGAGCAGATTGTCGACGGACTGGTCAATTGGACGGCCAAGACGACGTACGCGGGCGGGATGGGCCTCAAGGGATTGCAGACGGGGCAGATCCGGCAGTACGTGATGTTCATCGTGCTGGGTGTGGTGGGGATCTGGGTGTTGGCCCAGGTCTTCGGCTCCTGATCCTCCGGCTGTTTTCCTCTTCACGACACGTTTCTTTCCGCGGCTCTTCGCTCAGGAACACGTTTTAACTCCCATGACCCCCGATCCAGTCTTCCTGCTGAGCGCGATCATCTTCCTGCCGGCGATCGGCGCCCTGATCCTCTCGCTCTTCAATCCCAAGTCCGAAGACGGCATGCGTTCGTTCGCGAACATCATCGCCGGGGCCACCTTCGTGCTGACACTGTTGGCCTGGTTTGGATTTGATCCGGCGAAGGCTGAGATGCAGATGTCGGTCTCGGTCCCCTGGATCAAGTCGTGGAACATCAACTATCAGCTGGGAGCGGACGGCATCAGCATGCCGCTGGTGCTGCTGACCAGTCTGATCAGCTGGTTGGCGCTGGCCGCCTCGACGAGCATCAAGAAGCACATCAAGGGATACCTGATTCTCTTCCTGTTGTTGGAAACAGGGATGTTGGGGGTGTTTCTCTCCCTCGACTTCTTCCTCTTCTACATCTTCTGGGAAGTGATGCTGCTGCCGATGTACTTCCTGATCGGCATCTGGGGGGGTGAACGGCGTGAATATGCCGCCATCAAGTTCTTCCTCTACACCCTGGTGGGCAGCGTGCTGATGCTGATCGCCATGCTGATGCTCTACTTCGACGGTGGTCGGACCTTCGACATCCTGCGGCTGCAGGAGATCGGCCAGGGGCGGATCGACGGCTTGAGCTACACGCAGTTCGTGCAGATCACCGCCTTCATCCTGCTGTTCATTGGATTTGCCATCAAGGTGCCGGTCTTCCCGTTCCACACCTGGTTGCCTGACGCCCACGTGCAGGCTCCCACGCCGATCTCGATGATCCTGGCCGGGGTGCTCCTGAAGATGGGTGGCTACGGCATCATGCGGATTGCCTTCCCGATCTGCCCGGTGGGTGCCTACTACGCGGCCCATGTGCTGGTGGTGCTGGCGGTGACCAGCATCATCTACGGGGCGTTCGCCGCGATGGCCCAGACCGACTTCAAACGGCTGGTGGCCTACAGCTCGGTGAGCCACATGGGTTACGTGCTGCTGGGGATCGCCGTCTGGAAACTGACCGACGGTGCCGCCGGTGAAGAGTCGAAGCAGTACTGGAACATGGGCATGCAGGCCGCGATGTTCCAGATGCTCGCTCACGGCATCTCGTCTCCGGGCATGTTCTTCATGGTGGGGGTCATTTATGACCGGGTCCACCACCGTGACCTGAACAAGTTTGGCGGACTGATGGGATTGATGCCCCTGTACGGCGGACTTGCGGTGGGGCTCTTCTTCGCGGGTCTGGGGCTGCCCGGAATGTGCGGCTTCATTGGCGAGGTCTTCTCGGTGCTGAGTTCGTGGAATTTCAGCAAGGTGTACGCGATCATCGCCGCGTCGGGGGTCATCCTCACGGCGGGATACATCCTGTGGGCCGTCCAGCGGGTCTTCCTGGGAGCCGAGTACAAGGGTCCTCATCCTGAGGCGATTACTCCCATCACCTGGAATGAGGCGTTGATCGGCTCGGTGCTGCTGGCACTGTGCATCATCATGGGGGTTTTCCCCAACCTGGTGTTTAACCAGATGCAGGCCTCGATCAGCCTGCTGGTCGACAACCTCTACTCGGCGAAGTCGCTGGGAACATCGGCCCTCACGACACTGCTCAGTCGCTAGTCCACCACGATCTCCCGGCTGACAGCCTTCTTCTCGCATCCCTTCGATCGGCTCCGCGTGGCGGCCCGAACAGACGGCAATGACACTCACCCAACTGCTGAACAATCTGACGGCCGACACGCTGGGCTCCCTCCAGCCGTTCGCTCCGGAGCTGTGCGTCGTCGGCACGATCCTGGTGCTGTTGTTCGTCCGACTGTTTGACTGCGACCGATGGCTGCCCGGGTCCCTCGTGGCGATGGTGGGCACGGTGTTGGCGCTTGGCTTTTCGGTGTCTCAGTTCCGCCAGTTCGGCAACGGCGACATTGAGTCGCAGACGATGTTCACCGGCCTGCTGATCTTCGATCCATTCACTGTCTTCTTCCGCATCTTCCTGCTGCTGTTCCTGGCGTTCGTGGTCTATTTGACCATCGTCACGGGAATTCCCGACGCTGAAGATGCGCCGGACTTTTACACGCTGATCCTGGGGTCCACCCTGGGGATGCTGCTGATGGTTTCGGCCAACCACCTGTTGATGGTGTTTCTGGCGATCGAAATGACTTCGGTTCCCAGTTATGCCATGGTGGGCTTCCTCAAAGGTCGGAAGGCGGCCAGCGAAGCTGCCCTGAAATATGTCGTGTACGGTGCGGGTGCCGCTGGTGTGATGCTCTTCGGCATCAGCCTGCTGGCGGGTCTGTTGGGGACCGCGAATTTCCCCGATCTGGCCCCGGCCCTGATGGACGTGGGCCGCAATGGGTATTCGCTGGCCAATCCCACGGTTCGGACCTTGGCCCTTGGCGTGCTGATGGTGCTCGCCGGAATTGGTTTCAAGCTGTCGTTGTTCCCCTTCCATTTCTGGGCTCCGGACGTGTTTGAAGGGGCTTCGGCCGAGGTGGGTGGGTTTCTCTCGGTGGCGAGCAAAGGGGCGGCCTTCGCCCTGCTGGTTCGATTTCTGCTGGCGCTCGTAGGGGGACCCGCAGCGGTCGCAGGCGGGGCCCAGTCGCTGTCGATGCAGGTGGGGATCGGACTGGCGTTGATTGCCGTCGTGACCACCACGTTCGGAAATCTGGCGGCGTACGGACAGAGCAACGTCAAGCGGATGCTGGCCTATTCGACCATCGCCCACGCGGGGTACATGCTGATGGCGGTCGGAGCGATGGCGATCCTGTTGAACGCGCCGCTGTCCGACACCTTCACGCTGGCGGCCCGTTCGGAAGCCGCCGCCCAATGTGTGCAGGGCCTGCTGTACTACCTCGTGGTGTACTTCTTTATGAACCTCGGGGTCTTCGCGATCGTGGCCTTCGTGCGGAATGCGAAGTTCAGCGAAAACCTGGGAGATTTCTCCGGGCTGGTTCGGCAGTCTCCCGTGTTGGCCATCTGCCTGCTGGTGTGCGTGTTCAGTTTGATTGGACTCCCCCCCTTCGGTGGATTCTTCGGGAAGTTCATGGTGTTCTTCTCGGTGATGGCTTCGGCCAAAGTGCATTGGGTGATGTGGTTCGTCCTGGTGATGGGGTTGTTCAACACGGTGTTCAGCCTGTTCTATTACCTGCGGCTTCTGAAGCATGCCTTCATCGACGAGCCGGTCGCTGACTCTCGCCCCGTCAGGGCCGAGTTGACGTCGGACAGCGGCTGTTATGCCCTGCTGGTCAGTCTGCCGGTGATCCTGCTGGGTGTGGCGGTGGAACCCATCAGCCGCGTGGCTGAGGATGTCGCCCGCTGGTTGATGCAGGCCTGACGGCTGGAAAGCGGGGCTCCCAGGGGCAACCGTCCGGCATCTGTTTTCTTCTCGTCGTTGTGGTGAGTGAGGTTCCCAAGTGAGCAGTCACACGATTCTGAACACCGCCCTGATTGAGGTGTATCGCAGCCTGCTGCAGTATGCAGGCGAATCGTGGCCCTGGGCCTCGGCTGGTTCGGAAGAGACCGAGACTGCCGTTCGCAAGATGGCCGCGGAAGAACGCGATCTGGTCTCCCGTATCTTCCAGTATCTGGATTCCCAGGGTGTGCCGGTGGACCTCGGGGTCTATCCCGACAACTCGGCCCTCCACTACGCTTCGCTGCCGTTCTTTTTGCAGCGAATGGTGAGCGAGCACGCCGACCTCGACAAGTCGCTGCGGTACTACCGGGGGCAGGTGACCCAGGACCCGGGCGCCAGCCGGCTTCTGGATGAGGCGGTGGGTGTGGTGGAGCGACATCTGGCGACCATCCGGCAACAGGCGGCTCCCGCCGGTGCCCCGGCCAGAGGGCCGCAGGACGTTTTTATGCGGCTCGACGACACGCACGCCCCCCTCGACGAAGAGTCCTTCGACGCCGACCGTCCCGAGGTTCTGCAGCGTGCCTCCCAACAGGGCGTCGTTGCCGTCATTACCCTTGGGACTCTGCTGGCCACCAGTCAGCGGGGAGTCGAACTTGCCCATCGCCATGCGGAACTGTATGCCGCAGTAGGGGTCCATCCCAATTACGTCACCCAGGCGTCCGACACCGACTGGGAGGCGATCGTCCAGCTCTCTGGAAACCCCCGGGTGGTGGGGATTGGCGAGACCGGGCTCGACCTGTATTGGAAGACCGTCCCCCTGGAGCTGCAGCGGGCGTGGTTTCGCCGGCACCTGGATCTGTCGCGTGAATCGGGCAAACCGGTCTGCATTCACTGCCGGGAGGCCGAAGGTCCCGTTCTGGAAGAACTCCGGACGGCCTCGCAACGGGGACCGCTGCGGGGGGTGATGCATTCGTTCGCCGGCTCACTGGAGACCGCGCAGGAGTGTGTGGCGCTCGGTCTGCACATTTCGTTCTCTGGAATTCTGACCTACAAAAAATCGGCTGCACTGCGCGAGGTGGCCCGTCAGGTTCCCGCCGATCGCCTGCTGGTTGAGACCGATTCCCCGTACCTGTCTCCCCAGCCGGTCCGCGGCAAGCGGAATGAACCCGCCCACGTCCGGATGACGGCCGAAACCCTCGCGGAGGTCCGCTGTCTCGACCTCGAACAACTGGGGGAATTGACCACCGCCAATGCCTGTGGGCTGTTTGGTCTCAGCCTGCCCTGATCGCGGAGGCCGGATGAACCCGCTGCAAATGGCGTGGTGGCGGCAGGCCTTCGCGTTGCCCGTGCCGGCCCCTTGGGAGAGCGGATCGGCCACCGTTCAACGACTGGACTGGCTCGCCCGCCAGGTGGTCGATCGGGGGCTGGCGGTGCCCGCGGTGATGTTGCTGGAATCGGTTCGCCCGCTACAGGGAGGCGCTTCGCGGCTGCTTCCCTTTTTCGAACCTCTCTGGACACCCTTCGCCGTTGACGCGGCCGAGACGGGCCGGTCTGACTGGGTGCGTCTGTTGGAACATCCCGCAGCCGTGGATTGGCTGATTCGCCGGATCGAAGAGCTGGGAACTCCGCCCGCGACCACACCAGCCGCCGCGGACTCGAACCAACGGACCCTCGCCCCCCCGAGTTGAATCCCCCCGCTCGAGTCCACACCTCTGTTCCGCGCAAGACAAGGCAAGCCCGTGATCGACCTGGTGGCAACCGGTGTGGTGTATGCCAATCCCCACCCGCATCTGCGATCCCGGCACGCCTGGCATCCCTCGGTCGTGGCAACGTCTGAACGGCAGTGGTTCGTCTCCTTCGATCTGGGCGAGGCCGTGGAGTCGTTCGACTATGCGACGTGGTGGTCGTCCACGGAGGATGCCGGCGACCGCTGGTCGGAACCGCACCGCCTGCTGGTCGAACCCTGGCTCGACCGCCATGAGGCCCCGACGGGGTCGATTCCCTGCACGCACTCGATCCGGGTTGGGCGGATGCCCGACGGGGAATGGGTCGGCATGGGGGCGCGATGGAGGCGTCCACATCCCGACGAGGGCCTGGTCAACCGGACGAACCTGGGTTACGCCGCGATGGATGTCTTCCTCACCCGCCGCGCTTCTCGAACCAGTGATTGGAGTGCTCCCGTGGTCCTCGATCCGCCGCTGGTGGGACCGGGATTCGAACTCTGTCACCGGGTGCTCGACTGTGGCGACGGACGCTGGCTCTGGCCCACGTCGACCTGGCGCGGCTGGGATGGCCATTGCCCGGGAGGAATGCGGGCCGTCGCCTGGGTCTCGCGGGATCGGGGAAGAACATGGCCCGAGTTCCTCCCCATCGCCGATGAAACGCCACAACAGACCATCCTGTGGGAGGTCGGTGTCGATCAGCGGCCGGACGGGGGACTGCTGGCGACCGTGTGGCGGTTTCATGAGCCGACGGGACGCAGTCTCGCCTCGGGATATTGCCTGGCCGACCGGCACGGCCGGTTTGGCCCGTTGCACGACAACGGTCTGCAGGCAGAAACCGCCAAGGTGCTCTGCCTGCGCGATGGTCGCGTGCTGTGTGTCTACCGGCGGATCGACCAACCGGGGCTGTGGGCTCAATTGGCGGGACTGGAGGGGGAGACCTGGCGGGAACTTGTGACCGTGCCCGTGTGGCAGGGAGGGGGGAATGCGATGCAGGGCCGGGGACGTGCCAGCGACGAGCTCAGTTCGCTAAGATGCGGCTACCCCAGCCTGGTGGAAGTGTCGCCGGGCGAGGTGTTGGTGGTGTTTTGGTGTCGTGAGGAGTGTCTGCACGTGATTCGCTGGTCGCGACTGCGCATCACGGGCTGAGCGCGGGACTGGCCCGGGGCTCTCCACTCCACGGGTGCCCGACCCGCTGATGCCCCGATGATTTTCGTTCGTGCGGCGGTGTGTGAAAAAGTGTCGCTTTTCCCCAATCGCACCCGCCTGATCAATCCCGATCCCCCCTGCCCCACGTTGGTCCGTCATGCGAAAGAGTCTGGTCAAAGCGAAACTGCGTCGTCGTGAGCCCTGCCTCGGTGTGGCGCTGCACCTGACCGATCCCACGGTCTATGAACTGGCCAGCCTTGTGGGGTTCGACTACATCTGGATGGACCTCGAACACCATGCCACCAGCGTGGAAACCGCCTGGAGCCTGATGCGCGCCGCCCGCGTCGGACAGGCCGACATCATGGCCCGCCCCGCGAAGGGGGAATTCATGCGGCTGGGGCGACTGCTCGAGGCGGGGGCCCATGGGATTCTGTATCCCCGCTGTGAATCGGCCGAAGAAGCCCGCGAAGTGGTTCGCTGGAGCAAGTTCGGCCCCCTCGGAACCCGGGGATTTGACGGGGGCAATCCCGACATGCCCTATTGCCGGGCTGACTTCGCCGAGTACATCCGGGAGGCCAACGAGGAGACCTGGATCGTGATCCAGATCGAGAGTCCCCAGGCTCTGGAGCGGGTCGACGAAATCGCGGCGGTTGAGGGGGTCGACGTGATCATGCTGGGCCCGGCCGATTTCTCGATTCTCGCCGGCATTCCGGGCCAGTTTCAACATCCGCTGATCGACGAGGCACTCAGGAAACTGGCGGCGGCCGCGGATCGTCATGGCAAGGCCTGGGGCACAACGGCGGGCACTCCCGCACGGGTCAAGGAACTGATCGAGCGGGGCGCCCTGTGGACCACCTGCGGGTGCGATTTGATCTGGGTCAAGAACGGACTCGAGCAGGCACGGCGCGACATGGAATCGTTGGGCGTGCGCTTCGCCAATCCCGGCCAGCCGTGAAGACGGGTTTTTCAAATCCATGAAATCTTCACGCTGCCGAACCCTCCCCAAGAAAGTGGACATTGTCTACGATCAGGCACGGCTTCGTGTGGCTTGAACCAGTGAGAACCGCGATCTCGGTTCAACCAAACAGACCGGTGCTTTCCCTCCCACACACCGCGGCGCGAGGGTTTTCATGTTGAGAACGAACTTCCTGCAACGCTGCTCCCCTTCCCTGCGGCGATCCGTCTGGTTCGGATTGGCGATGCTGGCCGGGCTGAGTTCCCTGTCCGCCGGTGAGATCCGGTGGACAGGCAATGCCGCCGTCCGGTATGCCACGGGGAATGATTACAACGTCCTCGTCCCGTTGGGCGATCCCCTGTTCACACTCGGTGCCCCGGGAAGTGTCAACCTGACCAGCGGCGGACTGAATTGGTCGCTGGCCCTCCTCCAGGACCCCCGGCACTACATCCAGGTCGCGATCGTGGCCACCTCGCTCAAGGCGGAGGCTCGGGCACCACAAGCCCCCGGGACTTCGCAGCAGACCCAGCGAGTCCAGTTGCAGGCCGACTTCGTCATCTCGGGACTGGGACCGCTGGGGGCCTCGATGACGGCCAGCCCCAGTGGGTCAGTTCTGACCACGGGCCGGTTGACGAACACCGTCGGGGTGATCGACTCGGTCAAGTCGATGGGAACGCTGTCTTACTCGGAAGCCGCTCTGCCGGGAGTCGATCCGGATGCCTCGCTGTTCTCGGCTCAGCGGACCTGGGCATTCCAGGCGAGTGACTCGAGTCCCCAGGTGCAAACACGCCCCGATCCCTGGGAAGAAGAGTGGGGTTTGAAGTTTGACGGCACCTACCGGTTGACCCTCGAGGTGGACCTGCGGGCCCTGGCGGCGGGCAATGATCTGGAGGAATTCGCTTCCGCCACCTGGGGACAGAAATTTATTTACCAGCAGGGGTTCCTGACCTTCGTGGATGTCGTCCCGGAACCCTCAACCGGGCTGTTGACGGTACTGGCCCTCGGGACCCTGGCGGCCTTCCGTGTCCGGCGGGCGTTCCTTCGCTGAGAAGTCCTTCCCAGACAGGAACAACCCAGGCAATCGGGACGGGCCGTCATCGGGCTCCAAACCACATTTCGCCGGAGACGGGTGCGGGACTCTTCCGGCCGGCGTTCCGGAGCCCGCCAGCCGCCGGTTGGCGGACTCGGGCAAGCAACGGCGAGCCTGATCCTCCAGGCGAGTTCAGCTCCCTTCGCGGCGTTGTTCCAGTTCCTCCCAACGGGAGTAAGCCTGCTGCAGTTCGGCCTCCAGTTCCTTCAGACGCTGGCTGGCCTCGGTCAGCGTCTGGGGAGGCTGCTGATAGAAACTCGGCTGCGCCATCTTCGTATGCCAGTCGGCCTGTTCCCCCTCAAGCCGCTCGATGCGCGCGGGGAGTCCCTCGAGCTCTTTCTGTTCCTTGAAGGTCAGCCGCCGTCCCCGGGTTGATCCGCTGTCTGGCCCCCGGGGGGGTTCCACGGACTCGTCCCCCCGCCGGCCCGGACGATCCTCAGCCGGCGTTGGGGCAGCCTGCGCCGGCTGCGACTGCCGCAGCCAGTCGTCATAGCCCCCCGCATATTCCCACACCTGCCCATGTCCATCGAGCACCAGCGTGCTGGTCACCACGTTGTTCAAAAACTCCCGGTCGTGGCTGACCACCAGCAGTGTCCCCTCATAGTCGACCAGCAGTTGTTCGAGCAGTTCCAGCGTCTCCGCGTCGAGATCATTGGTGGGCTCGTCGAGCACCAGCACATTCGCCGGACGGGTGAACAGGCGGGCCAGCAAGAGACGGTTCCGCTCCCCCCCCGACAGAAACCGCACCAGGGTCTGGGCCCGCTCCCGAGAGAACAGGAAGTCCCCCAGATAACCGACGATATGGCGGCTCTTGCCATTCACCACCACCGTGTCATTCCCTTCACCCACGTTGTCGGCGGCGGACCGCGATTCGTCGAGTTGGGCCCGCAACTGGTCGAAGTACGCCACCTGGAGATTGGTTCCCAGCCGCACTGTCCCTGAATCGGGCGACAACTCCCCCAGCAGCGTGCGAATCAGCGTGGTCTTGCCCGCTCCGTTGGATCCCAGAATGCCCAGCTTGTCTCCCCGGGAAATCGCGACGGACACCCCCTCCAGCACCCGGCGTTCTCCCAGGGTGACGTCCACCTTGTCGAGCGCGGCCACCAGTGTTCCCGAACGCTGCGCCTCCTGGACCAGCAGCGAGACATTCCCCAGCTTTTGCCGTCGTTGGGCCCGCTCGCGGCGCATCTGTTCGAGGGCCCGCACACGTCCTTCATTGCGGGTCCGCCGCGCCTTGATCCCCGTGCGGATCCAGACCTCCTCCTGCGCGAGTTTTTTGTCAAACAACTCCGCCTGACGCGCTTCCGCTTCGAGAGCCTGTTCACGCCGGACCAGGAAGGTGCGGTAATCGCAGGTCCAATCGAACAACCGACCCCGTTCGACCTCGATGATCCGCGTCGCCAACCGCTGCAGGAACATGCGGTCGTGCGTCACGAAGACCAGCGTGACCCCTTCCCGCAACAAAAAGTCTTCGAGCCAGGCGATCGAACCCAGATCGAGATGGTTGGTGGGCTCGTCCAGCAGCAGGACCGCCGGCCCCCCGACCAACGCGCGGGCCAGCAGCACCCGGCGTTTCCGCCCCGCCGACAGGGTGTCGAAGAGGGCGTCGGGATCCAGCGACATCCGCGAGAGAATCTGCCGCACCTGGTCCTCCAGACGCCACCCCTCGTGGGCCGCCAACTCAGACTGCAGGCGCTCGAGTTCTCCCCCCTCCACTCCGGCCGCGCCCCGTTGGCTCTCATGCACCTCGGCCAGCAGTTGGCCCGCCCCGCCCAACCCCTCGGCCACCTCGGCAAACACACTGCGGCCCCGCCCGGCAGGCACCTCCTGTTCCAGGCGCGTGATGCGGGTTCCCGTTTCCACCGCCAGCACCCCATCATCGGGGGTCAGGTCGCCCGCCAGCAGTTTCAGCAGGGTCGATTTGCCGGCTCCATTGCGCCCCAGCAGTCCAATCCGCTCTCCCGGCTCAATCTGGAAGGAAATCCGGTCCAGCAGATTCTCGCCGCCAAACGTGAAGCACAGCTCCCGCACATCAATCAACGCCATCCGTTTCTCCTGAAGAAGCTCAATGATACGAATCCCGACGGACGGGGACGAGCGAACCCCTGGCCTTTCCCGGTTCCAGGCGGGAGACGGAAGCCTGCTTGAATCGCTGAAAAGTCCCGGTCACAATTCGTCGACGTGCTGCGGCTCCCGCACCCGACACCGCAGGTCGGGCCCTCCTTCACGTCGTCCCCTGCGGCCTCAGGTTTTCCGGAAGGAATCGGACCATTGAACATCGACCACTCGGTGTATTTCTACACCTACAGCACCATTGCCCAAACGCTCGCCGGGGCGTTTGGCTTCCTGGTGGCGGCCGTGGTCTTCCGTCTGCAGGCGATCAGCAGCCGGGTCGATCTCTTCGCCGAACAGGTGCTGAAAGGGAGCCCCACCGAACCGGCCAAATTGCGGGAGATCCGTGTGACGGGAGACTGGAATCGACTGATCAGCCTGCATGCGGGTGACAATCAGCTCAATCCGAGCCTGTCACGCGAGCAAAATGAACTGATGGATTTGCAGTTTCAACAATTGCGGCATGGCGTGCTGCTGCTGTCGCGTCTCAAGGCGGCTCTGTTCACCTCGCTCTACATCACGGGCCCGGTGATTCTGTTCGCCATCGCCGCGATGCCCATCACCCACTTTTGTCTCGATCCCGAGAACCCCCTGGCTCTGGCGATGCTCACCGCCTGCATTCTGGCTGCCGCGTATTGCCTGTGGAACTACTTCCGCCTCATGCTGCACGCCTTTATCAACTGAATGCGGTAACGCGCCGCGATCCACGCCTGGGGGATCCACCCGGGGGATTCTTCCGGCCACAATCCGCGATGAGCCAATTCAGGTCTCCACCTCAGGAGTCGTCTCCGCGGGACTCTGTTTTGTCGTCTGCTCGATCGCCTGGGCCAGGTCACCGCGCGAGGTGAGGTAAAAGCCACCTCCCAAGCCGGCAATTCCGAGGTAAACCAGCCGGAACGCCAGGGCCGCCAGGAACCCTGCCGCGCCCGCATCGGCCTCGGCCACATGCTCCGGACGAACCCGCTCGTAAAACCACTGCACGGCTCCTTCCAGCGCTCCCATCCCGGCCGGTACCGGCACAAATGCCCCGAACAGCTCGGCGGTGGGCAAAAAGAAAAAGTGCGTCGCCAGATCGGGGGTCCAGGACTGTTTCATCCAGAGCGCACACAGCCAGAACCCGGTAATCAGCCCGGAGTGCGCGATCAGGCTCAGCAGCACGGCCTGCCACACCGCCCGGGGCTGCGATTGGTACAGGGCAACCCCGTCGATCAGTTCACCCGCCAGCCCTCCCACCTTGGGCAGCCGGCGGATCTGCCGCACCCACCCCCACTCGGTCATTCCCGGCCAGAGCATCAATCCCAGCGAGATCAGTCCCGCCGCACTCCCCCCCCACATGAACCAGCCGACCGACTTCAGGTCGGGATGGTCCAAAGCCCCCGAAGGAACCAGCGTGGTCAGGGCCCCCACAAGGAACAGCCCCAGCAAGCCCAGGATGCGGTCCAGAATGACGGTGGCCACGGCTGTGGTGCGGCGTTGGGGCTGACCCCGGGCCATCAGAATGGCCTTCACGATGTCTCCGCCCACCGCTCCCGGAGCGACGAAATTGGAGACGAGTCCCACAAACCCCAGCCTGACTGCCTGACTCAGCGGAAACTCAAACCGCTGCGCCCGCACCAGAATCCACCACCGCACAAACGTCAACAGACTGCAGCTGAGGATGACCCCCAGCGCCAGTCCCAGGTAACCCCACGCCTTGGGCGACTGGGCAATCTGCGACACGGCCTCCCGATGCCCGTAGTAGAGCCAGGCGAGCACACCCAGCGCCACCAACCATTTCAACCAGTCCCACGATTGCCGCAGCCAATTCATTCAGGCACGCTCCCCGCCCCCCGCCAGTTTCAACACAATTCGCCACTCCTCCAACGCCACGGGCTGGATCGACAGACGGCTGCCGCGCTGCAGCAACAGCATCTTTTCCAACCCCTTCGTCCTGGCCAGGGTGGCCCTTTCAAGCGGTTGCGCGAACCGGGTCTCCAGGGCGATGTCGACCATGTACCAGACCGGATTGTCCGGTGTCGATTTCGGATCGGGATGGGCACTCTGGGGATCCCACGCGGTATGGTCAGGATACCCGGCCCGCACGACGCGGGCCAATCCCACAATCGCCAACGGCTCAGCGTTGCTGTGGTAGAACAGCACCCCATCCCCCACCCGCACTTCGTCACGCAGCATGTTGCGGGCCTGGTAATTCCGCACGCCATCCCAAAACGTCGTCTGTTGGGGACACCGCGCGAGATCCTCGATCGAAAAGACATCCGGCTCCGATTTGAACAGCCAGAAACGACGGTCAGTCTGCGACGGCATGGCACTCATCCCCCCACGATCCGAACACCTCCCCCGATCACCCGCTCCGCGACCGGCCAGACAACACCGGGAGACCTTCGAAACAGGCCGCGAGTATCGAGTCTTCAAAGCCGCTCCGCAAGCTGCCGCCCCACCACCGGCCCCCTCCACGCGCCATCCGCCGCACCGCCGAAAATCGCTCCGCGACTTCGCATCGACAGATCTGGATATTACCCTGTGGGAGGTCCAAACCCGTCTGGCTCCACGGCCCCCCATCCCCAGGTGACCCATGTCTGTCGATCGCCGTGAGTTCCTCGCCGCCACCCTGGCCGCCTCACTTCCCGCGTTTGGCTTCGATCTCGGGCGGGCTCACGCCGAAGAAACCCAGGCTGGTTCCCTCTCCATCGCCCCGTTTCAATTCGACGCCACCCCTCCCATCGGCCATTCCTGCTGCGGCGGCTGGATCCCCAACATCGCGGTGGTCGACGATGCCCAGGAGGCGATTGGGTTTGTGATCCTGGGGGCGGGCCAGCCGTTGGTTGTGTGTGCCGTCGACTGGACGGGACTGCTGAATTCGGCCCATCTCGAATTCCGCAAGGCGCTGGCCGCCGGTGCGGGGACCACCCCCGACCGGGTTGCCGTCCACTGCGTGCACCAGCACAACGCCCCGATGGCCTGCATCGATGCCGAGAAGCTGGTCGCCGCCCAGGGAGACCTCCCCCACATTCTCGATCTCGCCTTCTTCGGGAAACTCTGTGACCGTGGGCGCGAGACAGTCGCGGCGGCGGTCTCCAGGGCGGTCCCGCTGACCCACATCGCCACCGGCCAGGCCAAGGTCGACCGCATCGCCAGCAACCGCCGGGTCTCCCGGGACGAGCAGGGGCGCATCAAGTCCATGCGCGGCAGCTCGTGCAAAGACCCCGCGCTCATCGCCCTGCCCGAGGGAACCATCGACCCGTTCGTCAAAACGGTTGCCTTTTACAGCGGCGACCAGAAGGTGGTCGCTTGCCATTACTACGCCACCCACCCCATGAGCTATTACGGCGATGGCCGGGCCACCAGCGACTTCGCCGGCCTGGCCCGCAAGCAGCGGCAGGCCGACGAGCCCGGCTGCCGGCATGTGTACTTCACCGGCTGCTCGGGGAACATCTCGGCCGGCAAGTACAACGACGGTTCGAAGGAAGTCCGCCCGGTGCTGACCCAGCGCTTGTACGAAGGGATCGTCGCCTCCGAGAAAGAACTGCAGCCCCGCCCCCTGACCCAGGTGGCCTGGCGCACCCGCGAACTGCTCCCCGTCGCCCGCAAAATATTCGATGCGAGCCAGATTGAAAAAGCCCTGGCCGACAAGACGCAGCCGGTGGTCAATCGGAATCGCCCGGCCTACACCCTGGCGTGGATTCGCCGGGTCGAGGCAAAACAGCCCATCCTGCTGTCGTCCCTGCTGCTGAATGACCAGGCCGCGCTGCTGCATCTCACCGCCGAATGCTTCATCGAATACCAGCTGCGTGCGCAGACACTCGCCCCGGGCCGGTTTGTCGCCACGGCCGCTTATGGCGATGGCGGCCCCTGGTACCTTCCGGTGAAGGAAGAGTATCCCAATGGGGGCTACGAAGTGAGTGTCGCTTTCTGTGAACCCGAAGTCGACGACCTGCTGACCACCGCCATGCAGGGGCTGCTGGCGGGCTGACCCCCCGCCTCACGAGTCGCCGGCGCGACGGTCCAACGCCCCTCCGGGTCTTGTTTCCCCTTTCTGGTCGAGTCGTATGTTTTCCTGGCTGCAGACTCTCCGACGGACCGAACTGGCGCTGGTTCTGACCGGTGCGGCCCTGGCGCTCGCCTGGTGGGGCGTGCTCGGCTCCTCCCGACAGCGGCCTGCTCTCCCCACGGCTGAGGTGGTCGACTATGGGAATTTCCAGCCCGATCGACGGTTCCCGGAAAAACCCCCTCGCCTGGGGGCCCCGGTGGTCGCCCCCTCCGACAGTGATGTCGCTGGCGACGAACTGGTGCTGGGTGTGGAAATCGGACTGGTCTCGCGCGCCTATCCCCTCAACATGCTCAGTGGTCCCGATCACGAATGCCTCAATGACGAACTGGCGGGTGAGGCGATTGCCGTCACCTGGTGCGACTTCTGCCACGATGGCATCGTCTATTCCCGCGATCTCGACGGGCAACGCCTGACTCTGGTGGTCTCAGGGTTTCTGTGGGAGTACAGCATGGTGCTGATTGACGCCGAGACCCGCTCGTTGTGGACCCAGGTCGCAGGCCGGTCCTTGCAGGGGCCGCTGGCCGGCAAAAGCCTGACCCGGCTCCCCGCCACCGTCACCACCTGGGCCAGCTGGAAGGCCCTGCACCCCACCACCGACGTGATCAATCTCCCCCGGGAACGCGATCTGTTTCGCCGCGACTACCAGCACCAGCGCGCACGGTTCGTCGTCGGATTCGAACACCAGGGGGCCGCCGCGCACGCCCGCTTCGACCGGTTGGCCGGTCGGCGGGTGGTCAACTTCGAGGTCGCCGAGTTCCCGCTGGTGACGACCTACGACGATGACGCCACCGCCGCCCGGGTCTTTCAGAGGGTGGTCCGCGATCGCGTGCTTTCGTTCACACCGGCTGCCCGGGGGACCATGTTCGACCGCGAAACCAACAGCACCTGGAATGCCTCCACCGGACTCTGCACCGCTGGTCCGCTGGTCGGCTCGCGGCTGGCCCAACAGCCGGCCATTGTGGCCTACACCCAGGTCTGGAAGGCTTTCTTTCCCCAGAGCCGCGATTTCAGCACGTAACTCCCATCACTCCCGTTTTTCGTCCGTTCACTGCCGCTCGCCCGCTTCCTGGTACCGTCATGACCTTGCGCTCCGCCTGCTCTCTCCTGTGGTTGTTGGCCGCCTGCTTCGCCACTCCTGCCCTGCACGCCGCCGACTGGAGCCACGACCAGATCCCGCACCTCCCGGCGGGAGAACTTCCCGTGCGGCTGTTCAATGGGCACGATCTGTCGGGCTGGACCGGTCAGACGGCCAGGTACTTCACGGTCGAGCAGGGAGAAATTGTCGGGCGCAACTCGGCCGAGAACGCCCCCGCCGCCAGTACCTACCTCGTCACCACGCGCAAATACCGCAACTTCCGGCTGCTGTTCGAAAGCCGGCTGGTCACGAGCGAAATGCATTCGGGCATCGCCCTCTGGGGACGCAACGTCGAAAAGGGAGGCGATCCGTGGAGTTACCAGGGTCATCTCGTGATGTATCCCTCCGGCTATGGCTACTACGACCTCTTCCGCCGCAACAGCATCTTCCAGGACACCCTCGGGGTGGCCAAGCGGGTTGGACGCCAGCACGACTGGAACCAGATGGAGATCCTCGCGGTGGGACGCCGCATCCGCCACGTCATCAACGGCACCCTGGTGGCCGACTGGAGTGATCCCCAGCCCGAACTCTGCGGCGAGGGGCCGATTGGGCTGCAGCTGCACTCGAACACGGTGCCGCAGGAAGTGCGCTGGCGGGGCCTCGTCCTCACCGAGAATCCCCGCGATGAGCTGGTCACCGTCACCCACCGCGATGCCGGTCTGGTGAAGCAGGGAAACCCCGCCGAGTCGGGGCTTGACCCCGCGGCTCTCGCGAAGATCAACGACCGCATGCAGCGGTACATCACCGAGAAACAGGTGGCGGGGGTCGTCACGCTGGTGGGGCGGCGCGGGCGTGTGGTCCATCACAGTGCGGTCGGTCAGGCCGACATCGCCGCCAACCGCGCCCTGGATCCCGACAGCCTCTTCGCCATCGCCTCGATGACCAAGCCCATCACGGCGGCCGCGGTGCTCATGCTGCAGGACGAAGGGAAACTCCGCCTGGATGACCCGGTCTCGAAGTACATTCCCGCCTTCGCCCAGACCACCTTGGCCGAGGGGAAGAAACCGGGGCGCGAAATCCGCATCCGCGACTGCCTGACCCACACCAACGGCCTCGTGAGCGATCAGCGCAACGTGGGGACCCTGGCCAACACGGTCGACCTGCTGGCGAAGTCGACGGTGGCCTTCGAGCCAGGCACCCGTTGGCAGTACGGCCCCGGGCTCAGCGTCGCGGGGCGCGTGGTCGAGGTCGTCTCGGGCAAACCCTTCGACACTTTCCTGGCCGAACGCATCTTCCAGCCTCTCAAGATGACCGAAACCTCGTTCCGCCCCAGCCCCGACCAGCTGGCCCGCGTCGCCCGGCTGTACCAGCCCACCGCCGACAAGCGGGGCATCGAGCCTGGTCACCACTGGCTGTTCGACGTGTCGGCCGAGACCACCCCCAACCCCTCGGGAGGGCTCTACTCCACCGCCCAGGATCTGTCCCGGTTTTATCAATTGATGCTCAATCACGGCTCGCTCGACGGCGTGCGGCTGCTCTCTCCCCAGGCGGTCCGTGAGATGACGATGATTCAGACGGGTGATCTGGAAACCGGCTTCACCCCCGGAAATGGCTGGGGGCTGGGTTTCTGTGTCGTGAGGCATCCGCAGGGTGCGACAGCGGCGGTGTCACCCGGCACCTTTGGACACGGCGGAGCCTTCGGCACCCAGGGCTGGATCGATCCCCAGCGCGACATGTTCTTCATTTTGCTGATCGCCCGGCAGAACTTCGGGAATGGCGACGGGGCCGATATCCGCAGTGAACTGCAGCGGTTGGCCGTCGAGGCCATTCGCGACTGACCACCCGGCCCCCAGGACGGCACAAGCCCTCTCACCATTCGCCCTCAAACCTCTGAATCCGGAGAACCACGCATGTCCTCTTCTTCGCGCCGCATGTTTCTGCAATCGGCCCTGTCCGCCGCCGTGGCGGGCGGGACCAGCCTGGCGGGTCGCCCCGCACCGGCCGCCGGTCCGGTCCAGCGGAACGGCAAACCGCACCTCAAGCTGAGTCTCGCCGCCTATTCCTACCGCGACTACCTCACGGGGAAACCGAAACCCCGGATGACGCTCGACCAGTTCATCGAGTTGTGTGCCGACCTGGGTCTCGATGGCACCGAGTTGACCAGTTATTACTTTCCCGAGAATTTCGACCAGGCGTACCTGGTGAGTCTCAAGCACAAGACGTTCCGGCTGGGGCTCGACATCTCGGGAACCGCGATCGCGAACGACTTCTGCCTTCCTCCGGGGGAGGCGCGGGAGAAGTCCCTCGCGCACACCCGGCTCTGGATCGACCATGCCGCGTTGATGGGGGCCCCCGTCATCCGTATCTTCGCCGGGACCGTCCCCCAGGGAGATTCCGATCAGGCGGCCATCGAGCGGTGTGCGGCGGGCATCAACGAGTCGCTGAAGTACGCCGCCCAGAAGGGGGTCTGCCTCGCGCTCGAGAACCACGGCGGCATCACCACCCGTCCCGAGCAGATGCTGGAGATCATCCGGCGTGTGGACGAGTCTCCCTGGTTTGGGGTGAACTTCGACGGTGGCAACTTCCGCTCGGCCGATCCCTACGCCGACCTCGCGAAAATCGCACCGTACGCCATCAACGTGCAGATCAAGGCCGATATCTTCCGGGGTGACAAACGCGAAGACACCGATTTCGCGAAGGTCATTGGCATTCTCAAAGACGCGGGCTACCGGGGTTACGTCGTGCTCGAATACGAGTCGGCCGAAGATCCGCAGACGGGTGTCCCCCGGCATGTCGAGACGCTCCGCCGGCTGATTCGGGGCTGATCGCCGGTTCGGGTTGGAGACCGTCACCACCAGACGGCCCACGTCTCCCGATCGACACGGGGAATTGGACGGGGAGATTCCGGGCAGCATTACCCCGAGTTTCCTGCCGGTCCGGCCATGCCGGGGACCAATCCTCCGTTGGCTCCGGGCAGGTCCGTCGACAGCATTTCGTCCGAAGGACGCTCATACACCCGCCTTCCAAACCGGAAGAACAGAGCGGGGGTCACCACCTGGTCGAGAATGGTCGAGGTCAGCATTCCGCCAAACACGACCAGGGCGAGGGGATAGAGAATCTCCTTGCCGGTCTGCCCTGCGCCAAACAACAGCGGCAGCAGTCCGATGAAGCTGGTCATGGCGGTCATCAAGACCGGGGCCAGCCGTTCGAGGCTGCCGCGAATGATCATCTCCTCGGAAAACGTCTCCCCCTCGTGCTGCATCAGGTGGATGTAATGGGAAATCATCAGAATCCCATTGCGGCTCACCACGCCAATCAGGGTGATGAAGCCCACCCAGTGCGCGACCGAGAGGCTGGTTGCCCCCGCCCAGATCCGGGGCCATTCCCACCACGACGCCTCCGCCAGCACCGACCACTCGGGCCGGTTCACCACCAGCAACGTCAGCACCGACCCGAACGCCGCCAGGGGGATATTGACCAGTACCTGCAGTGCCCCCCGCCACGACTCCAGCGCCCGGCACAACAGGAAGAATACCCCCACCACGCTGACCAGTCCCAGCAGCCACAACCGGCGGTTCGCCTCCTGCTGCGCCTGGAATTGCCCCCCATAGTCGAGACGGTAGGTCCCCGGCAGACTTCGTAAGGATTCCTCGACGGGGGCCAGCGCCCGCTGGATGTCGGCCACCACCCCCGCGAGATCGCGCCCCTCCACATTGCAGAAGACCACCACCCGCCGCTGCACATTCTCGCGGTTGAGCGTGTTCGGGCCGGTGGTGTCGAGCACCTCGACCACCTGCCCCAGCGCGACCCGGCGCCCCGAGGGGGTCTCGAGGATGGTCTCATCGATGGTCTGGGGATCGCTGCGCGACTCTTCATCGAACCATACGACCAACCCGAAGGAACGCTCTTCCTCCAGAACCTGCGACACCACCCGCCCCTTGTAGGCGGTCTCCAGCAACTCGGCCACGTCGCCCGGCGCCAGCCCATAACGGGCCGCCTCGTCACGGCGGATCCTCAGCCGCACCTGCGAGATTTCGACCTGCGGCTCGATCTGCAGATCGACCACGCCGGGAACCTCCTGCATGCGATCCTGCACGTCGAACGCCGCCATCCGCAGTTCGCGCAGATCATCTCCGAAAATCTTCACGGCAATCTGGGCCCGAATGCCCGACATCATATGGTCGAGGCGATGCGAGATCGGCTGACCAATATTGACGGCCGCCCCCGGAATGCTCGCGATGCGTTCCCGCACGTCGGCGATCACCTCCTCCCTCGTTCGTCCCAGAGTCTCGTGCCCCCACAGATGCAGGATGGGAATCAGCCGCAGCACCGCCGCCCCCCAGCCGGGCCGGGGGCTCGATTGCGCCAGCAGCCGGACATCGATTTCCGACGAATTGACCCCTTCGGCATGTTCGTCGAGTTCGGCCCGGCCGGTCCGGCGGGCGACCGACAGCACTTCAGGAACCTCCAGGATCAGCCGTTCGGCCCGCGCGGCGACCCGCTGGCTCTCGGCCAGGCTGGTCCCCGGCTCCAGACGCAGGCTGATGGTCAGCGTTCCTTCGTTGAACGGGGGAAGAAACTCGCCCCCCATCCAGAAGATGCTGGCGCACGAAACGATCACCAGCAGCGCCACGGCGGCCAGAACCAGCGAGGCATGCCGCAGGGTGCTCCGCAAGACCGGCGTCACCAGCCGCTTGAGCCACCGCAACAGCCAGGGATCGGCCCCCTCTTCCAGCAGCCGGGCCCGCCCCAACAGCAACGATCCGAACACCGGGGTGAAGGTCAGCGAGACCACCAGCGAACACAGCAGCGAGATGATGTAGGCAACACCCAGCGGAGCGAACATTCGCCCCTCGAGCCCCGCCATCGAGAAAAGGGGAAACATCACCAGACTGACGATCAGCGTGGCGTAGACAATCGAATTGCGCACCTCCCGCGAGGCGTCGTAGACCACCGCCAGCACCGGACGCTGCTGGTCGGCAGGCCGCTGGCGATTCTCTTTGAGACGCCGGTAGATGTTCTCGATGTCGACAATCGAGTCGTCCACCAGATCGCCAATCGCGACGGCAATTCCCCCCAGGGTCATCGTGTTGATCGAGATCCCCAGCCAGCGGAAGACGAGGATGGTCAACAAGATCGACAGGGGCATCGATGTCAGCGAACTGAGGCTGATCCGGAAGTTTCCCATCAGCACGAACAGCACCACCACCACCCAGAGTGCTCCGTCCCGCACCGCCTCGGTCACATTGTCGACCGCGGCCTCGATAAAGTCGGCCTGCTGGAAGATCTGCCGTTCGATCACCACTCCCTCCGGCAGTTCGGCCTGCAGGGCGTCGAGCGCGGCTTCGATCTGGCGATCGAGCACCAGCGTGTCGGCATGCGGCTGCTTCTGCACGGTCAGAATGACCGCCGGACCACCGCTGATTCCAGTCCCGCCATCGGGTTCCTCCCCAACGCCCCCGGGCGAGCCGGCCGACACGGGTTCCCCGGCCTCAGCCGGCTGGTCGGTCGCGTCGCCGCGGTCACCGGGCCCAGACATGGTCCCAAGACTGGCCGCCTTCTCCGCCACGGTTTTCCGCCACGTGCTCGCGTCACCCCGGGCGAGGGGGCCACCCAGCCGGACGTCCGCCACATCGCGGATCCGCACGGGGATCGGCTCGCGCCAGAGGACCGGTGTCTCGCCAATCTCTTCCAGCGACAGGGCCTGGCCACTGATCCGCAGCAACGACTCTTTCGCCCCGCGGATCATCACCCCGCCACCGGCCAGCACATTCGCCTTGCGGGCTGCCTCGGTCAGTTCCGCCAGGGAGACTTCCTGGGCGGCCAGCCGGGCCGGCGAGGTCAAGACCTGGTACTGCTTCAACACGCCCCCCATCACGGTCACCTGCGAGACCCCCTCGATCGCCAGCAACCGGTTCCGCAGGGTGAATTCCCCCAGCGTGCGCAGTTCCATGCCGGTCGCCGTCCGCTCGGCGTCGGTGCGGGGGATCCGGGTCGACCGCAGTCCCAGCAGCATGATCTCCCCCATGATCGAAGAGATGGGGGCGAGTACGGGATTGCTGTCGGGAGGGAGCCGCTCGCGGGCCAGCTGCAGTTTTTCCGAAACGATCTGCCGGTCACGGAAGATGTCGGTTCCCCAGTCGAACTCGACCCAGACGATCGACAGTCCGATCCCCGACGACGAACGGACGCGCTGGACCCCCGTGGCCCCGTTCAGCAGGTACTCGAGCGGACGGGTCACCAGCAGTTCGACCTCTTCCGGCGCCAGCCCCGGAGCCTCGGTCATGATGGTCACGGTGGGGCGGTTGAGATCGGGAAAGACATCCACCGGCATCTGCCGCAATTGCACCACACCCGCCACCAGCACCAGCAGCGCCCCCAGCAACACCAGAGGACGGTTCTTCAGGGAAAAGGCAATCAGCCCGTTGAGCATCGCAGAGTCCTATCGAATCGCCGCATACGCGGTCTGGAGCTGGGTCACGCCCCCCACGGCCACCTGGTCTCCGCCGGCCAATCCCGCGAGGATCTGAACGAACCGGTCGTCGGCCCGCCCCGTCTGCACCAGACGTCGTTCGAACGTTCCATCCGGTTGCTGCAGAAACACGAAGCTGCGTACCCCGTCCCGCACCACCGCCGGCAGCGGCACGGCGAGCACGGGGGCCGGTTGACCGGTGCTCACCGTCACCCGGGCCAGCAGGTTGTGCTGCAGCCGGACGGGCACGGGCCCGTCGAAGTCGACCCACGCCGCCAGAGCCCCGCTCCCCGGCCCCACCACCGGCCCCAGGCGTTCAATCCGCCCCTCGACAACGAGTTGGGGGTGGGCCACCAGCCGGATCCTCACCGGCTGCCCGGCCCGCACCCGGGAAGATTCCCGCACGGGAATCGAGACCTGCACCCGCGCCTGCGAGACATCGTGAATCTCGAACAACGGCTCGTCCGCCCGCATCATCTGACCCAGGACACGGTCGAAATCGGCCAGTTGCCCCGCGATGGGAGCCCGCACCGGCAACGACTCGAGCACCTCCCGACGCGCTACAATTCCTGCGATCTGGTCGCGGGTCAGCCCGAGGGTTCCCAGTTTTTGCCGCAGGTTCGCGACGCTGGTCGCGAGGCGCTCGCCCCGGCTCTGCAATTCCAGCAACGTCCGCCGGGGGACCGAGTCGCGGGTTTCATTCAACCGGCGCCAGGTCTCCTCCCACAATTCCCGATCGAGATGGGCCTGCAGCAGCTCGAGCTGCAGGTCCTGGAACTCCAGGCTGTCGATCTCGGCCACCACCTCACCGGCCGCCACGGTCTGGCCCCGGTCGACATGAATCTCCCGCAGGCTCCCTCCCAGCGGAGACGACGCCAGCGTCCGCTGCTGCGGGGGAATCTCCACCCGCCCCTCGAGATTCAGGACCGACTCGACCACCTGCGGCCCCGCCGGTACGACCGTCAACCCAATGCTGCGGGCTGTCTGGGGACTGACCCGCAGAATCCCCTGGAAGAACAGTCCCGCCAGCTCGTGCCCCCCCTGGGTCACCACACGGTCTCCCGGGAACAGATTCCCCCCCACCACCTGGGCCCACCCTCGGAAGGCGCCATCGATCACCACCGGCCGGCGCCGATACTCCGACCCCTGTTTGGTCCGGGCGATCTCAACCAGCAGAAACCGCTCGGCCCCATCGCTGAAGACCGCCGCTTCCGGGACCAATAACCCTTCCCGGTCCGAATTGGTCTGCAGCAGGGCACGTCCCTTCATCCCGGGCAACAGAGGCTGCTCACGACCGGCATTGTCGAGCGTCGCCCAGGCCAGGACATGCTGGGTCTGCGGGTCCAGCATCGAACCCATCCGGTCAATCCGGGCCTCGACCGGCCCCCCCGCCGCGGGAAAGTCCAGCAGCACTTCCTGCCCCTCCGCCAGCCGCGACAGATCCGACTCAACCACTTCCAGACGGGCCCACACCTGCGAGGTATCGACAATCTCGAAGAGGTGTTCGGTCAGCTCGACGAACTGCCCCACGGCAATATCGGCGTGCACAATGGTTCCCGCGATCGGTGCGATCAGTCGCAGGCGGGGGGCGGGGCGTTCGACACCGTCGGCGGCCTCCATCAATGCCGAATCGACCCGCAGTCCCATCGCTTTGGCCCGCAGCACGAGCAACGCATCCTGGTTCTGCCGCAGGGCATTCTGGGCCTCAGCCAGTTTCTGGCCCGCCACGGCTCCCGCCCGGGCCGCGGGGGCCAGGGCATCGACCAGCTCGCGCGACAGAGCCAGCCCGGTCTGGGCCTGCTGCAGATCGCGCTGCAGGGTCTGCAAATCGAGACTGTCGATCTCCGCCAGCACCTGCCCGCGGGTCACCACATCGCCAGGCCTCACCGCCAGAGCCACCACCTTGCCGGGGAGGCGCGACGCCACAAACGCATGGGCCGTCCAGGGGGCCACAATCGTGGAATAGGCCCGCACTCCCCGTTCATGACTCCCCGAGCGCACCTCGACCGTCCGCACATCCAGCACCTGGCGGGCCGCCGCGCTCAACAGCACCCGCCCCTTTTTGAGATCCACCTCGACCCCCCGGGTCGGCAGGGGCTGATGTCCTTCATGGGCCCTCACGGAGACGGTCCCGCACGCCCCCCCCCAGACCGTGGCCAGAACCACCAGCCCAACCGACAAGAGTCTCCGCGGCGCGAATCCCGCCAGTACGAATTTCGCCAGTACGAATTTCTCGAGGATGAACCTCAGCAGCAGGGCCCGACGCATCACATGCTCCTCTTACCCGTCATTTCTGAAACGGTTCCGAACGCCCCCAGACCGGTCGCACAGAGCTCCCCGGCGCCGGTCGCTGCGGGGAGATTCCCCCGCTCCCAACGCGGCAGGCGGGTGTTGGTCACCAGCCTGCCGGCGTCTGAAGGGAACATCCCGTTCACTCCCCGGGCGTCGTCTACTTCGTCTGCGACTTCACCCGATCCTTGAGCTTCCCCGCTTTCGCCACCGTGGCGTCGGGGTTCGACTTCGCCCGGTTGTTGCACCCCTCACAGCACACGAAGACGGGCTGGTCATTCAGCATCAGCTTGACCGGCGGCCCCATCGATCCGAGCGGTTCCTCGCTCACCGCGCAGAATCCCTGCGCCTTGGCCAGGACCTGGTCCTCGGCACTCAGCTTGCCGATCGCCTCGGCGATTTCCGCCGCGGGGTCGTTCGCCGGCGGGGTGGCCGCGGCGGGGGCTTGGGCCGTCCCCTTCGCCGGTGCGGGAGCCGGGGGCGCTCCACACCCCGACACCAGCCCCACCACAATCAGACCAGACAGACAGATCATCACTCGAGACACAGCGTGCATGCGTACTCTCTCCAGAAAACAGGAACCAAACCCTCAGGAACCGCAGTGACCCCACCCGACCACGGGAACATCCCCCGGCCTAGGGAGTCTTGACGTAACGATCCGCCGGCTGAATCTCTGCGGGAGACTGCTTGGCGGTCTTCACAAACTCGTCCACACAGGGGGGACAGCAGAACTGGTACGGCTGCCCATCCACGATCCAGGTGAACTTCGGATTCGCCTTCGTCCGGGTGACGGGGCAGATTCTGTCGCCCGGCTTCGGAGACATGTCGTGCAGCGATTTCACTCCGCGGAATTTCGTCGACGCCGTCACCCGGCCATTCGCATCGATGTCGGCCTGCGTGTACTTGCCCCCCTCCGTCAGGTACAGCCTGGACTCTTCATCGGCCGCGACCGGGTCCGGCATCGGTTCGGCGTGTCGGGGTCCGACAGAGGCGAACCCCACCCGGAACCGCTCTCCCGAAATCGCCAGGTTGGGAATCGTCACCTCCACCCCCTGACCCGCCAATCCCTCGGGCAACACTCCGACGAACTGCGAGGTCCGCCCCTCGGCATCTCCCTCCTGAGGCTCGGGCTCGAGGGTGAAGGGGCTGGCAGCGGCCGCTTCATCCCGCCGGGCGAACGCCTTCAGCACCTGTTTCTCGACATCCATCACGCGAGTCTCATCCTGTCCCAGCAGGTACAGCCGCAACGTTCCCCCCGCCTCAAACACCGCCTCGGCGTGGTAGCTGTCGCGACCGAGGGAAACCAGAATGCCCCCATGCAGCCCCGGTTTGTGTCCGTGCTCTTCGTCGTCATCCAGCGGCGTGCGGCCCGCCCCGACCTCAGCCGCGCTCACCGGCTGAGTCGTGCCCGCCTGTTGTGACTTCGATTCCTGCGGAGCGGAGCTTCGCGCTCCACACCCCGCCAGCAACACCCCTGCCCAGATTCCGGCTCCCCAACCCCACCACCCGTCCCGTCGTCGGCCACGTGTCATTTGAGATTCCTTTCGACAGTGGGCCCAGGCGCGCAGATTCGCGCCGGCCAGCACTCGAAAACCATGAACAATCGGATCACCCCCCCGGTTTCGCAGTCTCCCGACCGGAACCCGAGGCGTTTGGATCGGACCAACACAGCCCGGGCACAAAAAGCGGCGCAATCCCAATGCGGCCGTCACCCAGGCTGCCTACGCTCCCCCCGCGAGCCCCAATTCCCCCGTACGGAATCGGCTCCAGCAGGCGGTGCGCCCGCGCTCAACAGCGCCACGAACAGAGGCAGATGCGGGCCTCCCGGCCCGTGATGGGTGGGGGAGCGGTCCACCAGACCAGGGGCTCTTCCCAAGGCCGTTCGAATCGGCCCGACCACAGCCCCCACTCGACTTCGCCCAGGCCGCGGGCCAGCTCGTCGGCCTCCACCGCCCCAGTCGCCACCTCGACCGGGCGCAACAACTCACCCCGGCATCCGCTCGAGGTGCAATCGCAGGGAGAGCCAGTTGGCTCCTCCAGCGGCGATGCCCAACCCTCGGGTGCCGAGCCCGGACTGGCAGCAGCCGTTCGCCCCCCGGCCCGACTCGCACAACAGGCAGCCGGGGCGGGCCCGGGGCGGTTTTGGCTCGCCAGCCCCCCGGAAAAAATCTCCCAACTGGAAATCCACCCACTCCACCGCGCAGCGGTACAACAGCATGAGGAATTCCCCATGCTGGCCGCCAGAAGCAGATAGATCACCAGGGGCAAACGCCACATCGTTCCATTCCAGAACCAGCCGAGCCCACCCGGCCGAAGTGAAATTGATTACACCGCATCATTGCCGGTGAGTCCAGACCGAATGCCGGCGGACTGTCCAGGTTCGCCGGCTGGGACAGGACTTCTCTCGACCCATTAAGACCCATCCCGGGGGGAGCACCGGGCCTCGCCGAGGATGGGCACGGCAGGGGCTGAGTACGGCCCCACTCCCATCGCCCCCCACACCCATCGCACCGCACCTCTCCCCCCCCTATCTCAAGTAGACAAACTCATTCGCCGCGACCGTCGTGTGGCACAGCACATTCCAGGCCGCACGCCGGACTTCGGGAGTCGCGGGCTGACCTGCGGCCAGGGCCTGCTCCAACTCACCGAGGTACTTCAGCGACTCTGCCACTTCGGCGGGGGAGGGAGACCGGCCATAAGCGCGCAGCCACAACGTGGCGATCCGGTCCTCGTCGCGCCCCTCCTGCGCCAGCAACCGCGCCGCCAACCGATCGGCCGACTGCATCACAAAATCGCTGTTGAGCATCAACAGGGCCTGGGGAGCCACCGTCGTGGTGGCCCGGTCGCCGCTGGGCACCGCCGCGTCGGGGTAATCCAGCAACTGGAACAGGTCGTAGACGTTGTTCCGCACCACCGGTAGATACAGCGACCGCCGGTCGCTGGTGTAGTCGGTCAGATCCTTCGACGTGTGGTCGAAGAAGTAGGCCCGGTTTTTCACCTTCAACAGCGAGCCCCCCAGTTGTTGTTCGAGCTGGTCCCCCGCCGCCAGCAGGGCGTCGCGGACCGACTCGGCCTCCAGCCGCCGCACATCGGCCCGCCCATACAGCCGGTTCGCGGGATCCTTCTCGAGTCCCTCGGGCGAGGCCGTACTCGACTGCCGGTAGACCGCACTGGTCACCAGCAGCCGGTGCAGTTCCTTCAGCGACCACCCCTCCGTCACGAACCAGTTCGCCAGCCAATCCAGCAGTTCGGGGTGACTGGGCAACTCCCCCAGCAAGCCGAAGTTGTCGGTGCTGCGGACCAGCCCCCGCCCAAAATGCCACCGCCAGACACGGTTCACAATCACCCGCGACGTCAGCGGATGCCGGGGGTCGGTCAGCCATTGGGCCAACTGCCGGCGTCCGCTTTCATGAGGAAAGAACTGCGGCGGCACCGCCCCCCGGAAGACCGCCGGGACCGACCGCGAGACCACCTCACCCAGCTTCAGCGGGTTCCCCCGCAGGTGCACCGCCACGTCGATCACCGCGTCTTCGGTCACCCCCATCGCGGTGGGAACCTCGGGGCCGGCTTTCTCGAACGCCGCCAGTTCCTCCCGTTGCTTCTTCAACGCCCCCCTGGTTTCCTCGGGATACTTCGCCTCCAGTTGCTCGGCCGTCGGCTCCGACGGGGGGGCCGCCGCTCCCGCCTCACCGGCCGCCTGTTCGGCCCGCAGGGCCTGACGGGCGGCCGCATTCGCCTGATCGACCGCCTGCTGCAGCGCCTGTCGCAGGGTGCGCAACTGCTCGCCAAACGCTCTCTCCACCTGGCGGGCTTCTTCCCCCGGCAGCGGATTCTCATGCCACCTTGCCACCTTGGTGTACTGATCCATCGTCTTGGTGCTCTTGAACACCCCGGCCAGAGCGTAGTACTCGCTGGTCTGGATCGGATCGAACTTGTGATCGTGGCAGCGGGCACACCCCAGCGTCAGCCCCAGGAACGCCCGCCCCACCGTTTCAATCTGCTCGTCGACAATGTCCATCCGCATCTTCGCCTCGTCGACCTCCGCCAGCACCTTGGGGCCGATCGTGAGGAAGCCGGTCGCGGTGAGAGACGACTGCCGCTGGGACTCACTGGAAACCATCAGCAGATCCCCGGCCAATTGCTGCACGAGGAACTCATCGAAGGGGAGATCGGCATTCACAGCCGAGACCACCCAGTCGCGGTACCGCCAGGCGTTTCCGTGGCAGACGTTTTCGTCGAGACCGTTCGAGTCGGCATACCGGGCCACATCGAGCCAGTGACGTCCCCACCGCTCACCATAGGCGGGCGAGGCCAGCAACCGGTCGACCACCCGGTCGTAGGCATCGGGGCGTTCGTCGGCCAGAAATGCGGCAATCTCTCCCGGGGTCGGGGGGAGCCCGGTCAGCTCGACGGTCACCCGCCGCAGCCGGGTCGCCCGGTCGGTCTCGGGCGCGAGGGCCAACCCCTCGGCCTCAAGCCGCTGGAGGAGGAACTGGTCCACCGGCGTCCGCACCTGGTCCGCATGCGTTACGGCGGGGGGAACCACCGCGGCCCGGGGTTGAAAGGCCCAGTGATTGGGATCGCGGGTGCGGCCTGTCGCGACTGCCGACTGGGGAAACGCGGCCCCCCGTTCGATCCAGCGAACCAGGTCGGCGATCTGGCGGTCGGTCAACCGTCCCTCGGGGGGCATCTTCAGATTCTCGTCGGTCTGGCGCACCGCCTGGATCAGGAGGCTCTCTT
Organism: Planctomycetaceae bacterium; assembly: GCA_046339535.1. Taxonomy (GTDB): domain Bacteria; phylum Planctomycetota; class Planctomycetia; order Planctomycetales; family Planctomycetaceae; genus UBA10511. Next base: position 37,624 of record JBKDUK010000242.1, read on the forward strand.
CGGGCTTGCCCGGGACGATGGCCGGACCCGAATCTCCCCCCTTGAGAAACGCGTCGCGCGAATCGAGCCGCAGGCTGGCCCATTGCCTGGTCGCCCCATGGCATTTGCCACAGTGTTCGACCAGCACCGGCCGGACCGACGTCTCGAAGAAGGCGAGATCCTCGGGGCTCGGGGCCCCCTCGGCTGCGGGAGCCTGGGCCAACAGCAAACCAACAATCAGCGTGTACATGGCATGCGTCCCGGAAGAGGGAGCCGAGAGAGAACAACATCCACCGCAGCGGCAACCACACCGCCGCCCGAACCCAATCTCTGCGCTCCTATTGTCGCTTAAACCGCGATTGATGCAATCCTGCGGAACCTCTCACACCCGCCTCAGGGGCGCCCCCCCCCGGTTCCCTTGCCCCGATTCCCTTCCTCCGGTTCCCTTCCTCCGGCCCCTTCCTCCGGCCCCTTCCTCCGATCGCTTCCCCCATTCCCCTCCCAGTGGAGTTCTCCCTGGTGGCCTGCGGAGAGCAAACAGACGTCCGCCGAGTCCACCGGCAGACGTTGTGTTGTTGCGCATTGCGGCGCGATCTCGCGTTTCCGCCCCGGTCGACCACCGCCGCAGTGGTGTCAGGGCTGGCGGGGAGAGGGCTTGTCGGGTGCCGACGATTCCCGCGACGGGACGACATCGACGTCGGGCCGTTCGAATCTGGCCTCGCTGCGGTGGCGTGCCCCGGTCGGGGTCTGGCGAAGAGCCGCGTGGAATCGCGGCTTCAAAAACTCGAGGCCCCAGCGCGTCAGATGATTGCTGTCGCGGTACAACGCCCGTCCCTGTTGGTAATTCCGGACCCGCCCCTGCTCGTCCAGCAGCGCCGGGGAAAGGTCGATGAACTGGACTCCCGCGAACCGGGGGTCGCGGAAGACCAGTTCGGCCCGGGCCTGGCGTTGCTGATGATCGGCGAGTGTGACCCGCTGGTCGGATGGCGCGGAATTCCGCCCGATCGCCCAGGTGAATATCTCCCGGGCGGGGTCTCCTTCCGCGGTTTCCGGAACCTGCTTGACCACCCAGAGCGCGATGTCCCGTTCCTGGCAGAAGCGTTGCAGACGAACCAGACTGCGGCGCAGGACCACCTCCGAGGGATCGTTCAGCGACAGAGTTTTCCGGTCATCGGTCAACTGCAGTTTGTCGGGCGGGGCGGCCGGCTCCGTGGCGTTGTACCCGTCGGTGTAAGCGCTCCACCGGGCCGCCAGCAGCAGGTTGCGTGGCCGCCAGCGATCCAGCAGCGTCAAGACGTCATCCTGCCGGCGCAGCATGTCGGCCGGTGTGGAACCGGGGTGATGCGGCAGACAGACATCGGGCAGCGGGGGCGTGCCGGTGGTGGCGATGATCTTGAGCGTCTGCCGCTCCTGCCGGGCAAATTCCTCCAGTATTGGACCGAAGGTCCGCAGATGACTGTCTCCCCAGGCAAGCCAATCGAGTCGCTCCCCCGGAGGGGGCAGGTGGCCTTTGGGGGGCAAGACGGCGAGGTCGAGGGGGTCCGAGATCGCAATCCCGAATTCGTCGCCACGCCAGGTCAGATCATCGAGCAACAGTTTTTCCTGGGCGTTGTACCGATTGACCCAACCTCCCGTGTGATCGGCCAAGAGACCAATCCCCAGGATCAGCAAATGGGCCGCCAGAGCACCGCACCACAGCCGCGGCCCGGTGAGCCAGGAAGAATTGCGGCGAAAGGGGGTTTCCACCAGCCTCCACGACAGAACCGCCAGCACCAGAGAGATCACCAGCGCCGCTACGGACCGCCAGCGGCCGAAGTGGTCCGGCAGCAGATTCAAATACACAATCACCGGCCAATGCCAGAGATACAGGGAATACGAAATCAGTCCCAGCCCCACCAGCGGGGGCGAAGAGAGCAGTCGGGTGACCGGCAGGTTGGGGGAGTGCGACGTCGCCAGAATCAGCAGCAGCGCTCCACAGACCGGCGGCATCGCCGCCAGTCCTGGAAACGGAGTCTCCACAGAATAGGTCAGAGCCGGGACGACAATCGCCAGCAGACCGGCGACCGACAGCAGAGAGGCTGGAGTGGGGGAACGGAGACGCGCGTCACCCCACAGCGCCAGCAGCCCCCCCGCCATCAATTCCCAGGCCCGCGACGGCAGCAGATAGAACGCCCCCCGGGGATGGGCCAGCACCCCGTACTGGCTGACTGCCAGCGAGACGAGTGCCGCACCGGCCAGAACCCACCAGCGCCGCCGCGGCGTGGCCGAACGCAACCCCAACAACACCAGGGGGTAGAACAGATAGAATTGCTCCTCGACCGCCAGCGACCACGTATGCAGCAGCGGCTTGGTGTCGGCGCGGGCCGCGAAATACCCGGTCTCTTCCCAGAAGTAGAGATTGGAAACCAGGGTGGCCAGGGCGCTGGCCGATTGCCCCAGCCCGGCCAATTCGTCGGGTGTCATCCAGCGATAGCCGGCGAGCAGGGTGACCAGCACCATCACCAGCAGCGCCGGTCCAATCCGCCGAATCCGCCGGGCCCAGAAGTCCGCGAGAAAGAACGTCTGCTGAGCCAGCTCCCGGGACAGGATCTGGGTGATCAGAAACCCGGAGATCACAAAGAAGACATCGACCCCGACGTAACCGCCGGGGAAGCCCCAGCCGAGGTGGTACACCACAACCATTCCCACGGCGATGGCGCGCAACCCGTCGATCTCGGGACGGTAGGCCTGGGAATGCATGCGAAGACGAATGAGGGAGAGGAAGACGAGGCGTCATGAAGGTGCGAATGGATCCCCCACGAGCTCTCCGGATCCGGAGACGTGGTCTCCGAGTGTGCGGGGCCGGTGTCAGCGAGTCAAACCGAGCCCTGGGGAAATTTCAACCGAAATCGTGAATGTCTCCCCCCTGCCGCCCGATTCCGGGGCGAAAAGAACCGCAGGGGTCGCGTCGCGGCGGCTGGCGGAGACGGGAGGCGATCCAGTCCGCCTGGACGCGGCAGTGCCCCCCTGCCGGATCGGACAGCCAATCGGCCCAGCCGCCGAGGGGGAACTCAACCACCTCCAGCCACGCTGGCGCCAGCTCGCACCCTGTGCCCTGCCGTGGGCGTCCCCCACCCCGCGTGGAAGGCCCGATTTGCAAGGTGGAGGGGGGTCTTGGCTGCAAAGTCAGGGGCAACCGTGACGGGTCCATTCCCGCGGAGAGCAGCGCCTGCGTCGCGCGCGAAGTTCCGGCGAAAACACGCAGCACAGAAAGCCCCAAACGACCATCTGAAGCAAATGCCCCGTTTGATTCGAGGCTCGCCTTCATCGCCCGACAGGGACACCCACGATCCGCGGATTGCACGGGTCTGCCCTGTCGAGACCGACGGGCTCGCATTGCCGGGAACACGGGGAGTCTGGCCCCCTTGCCAGGTCAACCCGGCCTGCCCAAAGCGCCAACCGAAATCCCCCCACCCCGCGGTGGTCAGCGGCGGAATTCCGGGGGCAAGAGGGGCCGGTCACCGCGTTCCGGGGGAGCAAAAGACGACCGCCGGGGCGAGGCGACTGCGCGGACTGGGGAGCAAAGCCAAAGTCTTCCGGCGGGGGTTGTTGGCTCTTCCAGAATTTTGGGATTCCATCACTGCGTGGCAGCCCGATTCCAGACATCTTGCCTTAACACTTGATATGGCCTCGACTTGCGGCCGCGATAAAAATATTTCCCAATTGCACTTTTTTAAGCATTTCAGGGCTTGATTCGGGTTCCCCCACCTTTACAATCGTTGCTGGTAAGATTGTCTGGAGGAGCGTAGGTGTGTTGGGCCACACCGAACTTTCCGGAACTTTCCCACCTTGGCCAATTGATGAGTGGGCAGTTTGGGACTGCTCTCCCTGGTCTGATTGGTTCTGGTGTCGATTTCGTTGCGTCTGGGGCGTTATGGGCCGCCACAGTCGCTGCCGAGCAGCACTGCTACCGCAACCGAGCGGCGCAGATGTTGTAGGATGTTCAGAGATCGAGGTGTCGGAGGGATGGGGCGTTGGAGATGCATCCCTCAACACAACGGTCACGTATCTGATCCGGGCGGGGCAATCCGTGAAGGATGGTGCCCGGTGAGAATGTGTGGCTGGTGAGAATGTGTGGTTGGGTCATTGTCGAATGGGAAGATTTCCCGCAGGCCAGGAGCTGTCGCTTCGTGCCTTGGGGACAAGGCTGCGATTGTTGTCGCCGGCATGCTGTCGAAGCGTTCCCGGCGGATCACAACCAGTCGAAAAATTGCCGGTGTGAGGGGACGAGTTTTCCAGATCGTTCCTGATAACGTCGAAGCGAGACTCCAGAGTGCTCCCTTAACTGTTCGAATGTTCCACATCCGTCCGTTCCCACGACGTTGTCGCAGGAACGCATGTCGCAAGTTGGGGGTCAGGGAGTGGGAGCGGGGTTTGCTGCCGATCTACGAAGCCTCAGGGGGGAATCCGGACTTGCCCGGGAGTCGCATCGAGACCGTGTGATGCCCTCCTGAACGTGTCCAGCGGGAGCGAATGTGACTTTGGTGAAACGCTCCTTGATGTGGCTGCTCCTGCTGGGTCTCAAATCGCAAGCGGTGCTGTCGTTTTTGTTCGTGTTTTGATTCGGTTCTGTTTCTGGATGTGGCGGGGCGGGTTGTGGCTGTTCAGCCCGACCACCATGGCCAACCGTCTTTTCTGCGAGGGAACTTCTCGATGTTGACTCAATCCCGCAACTTCTGGCGGCAATGTGTTCGGTCTTTGTTCACGCGGGCTTCCACCAGTCGCCTGCGAAGCGTCAAGCGGCAACGCCGGTTGACCCGCGTGGCCGCCGCCGAGGTGCTGGAAGGCAGGGCGCTGCTGTCAGTTTCCGCCGCCAACTCGACGCAAAACAAACAGTACACCGCCCTGAATCCGTCCGAGCGCATCTCCCTCGCTACAACCCCCTCGTTTGCGGGTTCCTCCAACGGTGTGGGTACCATCACCACCACCACAGGGGGTTATTATGGAGCCAATAGCGCCAACGGCGGCCAGGACCAGTTCAAGACCTCCCCCGCCCCCGGCACTGGTGGAACTGTGATCGCGACCCTGACCGCGGGGGGCGTCGCCGGGGACACGCTGGGAATCGATCCCAATGGAGTTTCCAGCCAGCACATTTCCACGAACCCCGGCACGTCTTACACAACCGCGCTGACGGTGTCTGTCACCGACAGCACCAGCGGGACGATCGGCTATACGTCTTCCGCTTCGGGGACCACGCGAACCAGTAACCTCGCCAACTACGCCATCACCAACGTGGGCTTGGCCACGGTGACTCTGACCATCACCTACGCCAACAACTGGCAGAATTCCTCGGCCGCGATTGTCGACTGGAAATCCGACAAGGGAGTCGCGGGCACGACCAATGCCGATTTCAAACTCGCCCGCGATCACCTGCAGACCGCCGTGCTGCGACTCGTCACATTTGGAACTTCTGCGGGCGCGGCCGGTTCACGCACCGTGCAGCTCCTGAACAACGATGCCAACGGAACCTCGGCCACCATCACTCAATCGGTCAACGTTGCCGGCAATGCCGCCCCCACCGGGCTGACCATCACCCCCCAAACGACGGTCAGTGGGCTGCCTGGCATCGAAGAAAACACCGCCCAGGGAACCCTGGTCGGAACCCTCACCACCACCGACACCAGCACCAGCACCTTGGGCGAAACCTGGACCTACGCCCTCGTCGCGGATACGGTGACCCCCGCCAACAGTGCCGACAATGCCTTGTTCCAGATCGCCAATGGCAATCAGTTGCAACGCTCGGCTGCCGCGATGAACTTCGAGGCGAAGTCGGTCTACAAGATCACTCTGCGCACGACCGACTCGGCTGGCGGCAGCTTCACCGGTGCCTACACCATCAACGGCATCAACGTCAACGAAGCCCCCACCACCGTTTCCCTTTCCAACAACTCCGTGGCTGAAAACGCCGCCATTGGCACGGTCGTGGGAACGATCACCGGGACCGACCCCGACGCCGGCACAACCCTCAGCTTCACCGTCGAGGGAACCGACGGCAATCGTTTTGAAGCCGTGCTGAATGGCAGTGACTGGGAATTGCGGACCAAGGAGGTCTTCAACTTCGAAACCCAGGGACCATTCAGCATTGCGATCCGCGGCTCGGACGGAGCCTTGTCGTTCGCCCAGCCCTTCACGATTGGGGTCACGAACGTCAACGAAGCCCCCACGACCATCACCCTCAACCCCACCTGGCTGAATGAGAACGCCGGTTCAAACCACTTCATCGGTGTGCTGAATACCAATGATCCGGATCTGCCCGGAACCCCCCAGACCTTCACCTACAGCATCGTGGGGGGTGATTCGGGATTCAACATCTGGACCGATCCGGCTGATGGCCAGCAAAAGCTGCGAGCGACGAATTCGCTCGATTACGAAGTCAAAAACTCGTACTCGGTGCAACTGCAGTCGACCGATCAGGGGAGCCTGGCAACGACCGTTCAGACATTCACCATTCAGGTGAGTGATGTCGACGAAGCCCCGGAGTGGACCACCGCGGCTGCGCAGTCTGTGAATGAGAATTCGCAGTTCGTCGCCACCCTGTCGGCGGCCGATCCCGATGGTTCGACCATCACCTACTCGATTCGCCCGGACGCCGGGACTGATTTCGACAAGTTCGAACTGCGGACCAACGCCGGCACAGGGGCGATCGAACTGTGGCTCAAGGATGGCAACGCCCCCGATTACGAAGCGCCGGCCGACGGGGGGGGCAACAACGTCTATGACGTCCATATCGACGCCCTCGACAAGAACGGCGGCGCGGGAGCCGTCGCCACCAAACTGGAATTCTCGGTGGCGGTGAACAATCTCAATGACAACTCCCCGCTCTTCACGACGGTCAGCCCGGTCGGCGCCGCCGAAGAGCAGACGAGCGTTACCACCCTGGCGGCCACGGATGCCGACGGTGTGGCGAACGCCTTCACCGGAACCTTCACGATCGTGGGGGGAGCCGATGCGGACAAGTTCAACCTGTCCACCGGCGGCGTGCTGACCTTCAAGACCGCCCCGAATGCGGATGATGTCGCTGGAGTCCCTTCGCAGACGGTGTTCTATGTGAACGTGCGGGCGAATGACGGGCTCAACACGACCGATCTGGCGCTGCAGGTGAACCTGATCGACATCAACGAATTCGGCATCGTCATCTATGACCCCATCGAGTCGAACGGGCAAAACGCCCCCATCAGCGTGAATGAAAACGTCAAGACGGTCTACACCGTCCGGGCGAAGGATGGAGACTTCAGCGGCGGGTCGACCATTCGGTTCGCGCTGCAGAACGGCCAGGACTCGGACCTGTTCAGCATCGACCCTGTTACGGGGGTGCTTTCCTGGATCGCCGACGAAGGGGTCGACTACGAAGACAGCAACCGCAAGATCGCGTACTCGTTGCAGGCTCGGGCCTATGACCTGAACGGCAACAACGCCGACGACCTGGTGAACATCCGGGTGACGGTTGAAAACGTCCCCGACAACGCGCCGGTCATCACGAACACCACCACCAACTACAACTACGACGAAAACGACAACGTCATGGTGACGAACATCACCCTGAACGATCTCGACTTCGGCGGGACTCCCCCCGCCGGGGCCTACGTTCTGAGTGTGGTGGGGGGAGCTGACGGTGCCTACTTCGAGATTGGCGACAACGCCAACCTGATCTTCAAGGCTCCGCCCAACTTTGAAGATCCGAAGGGAACCATCAACCCCCTGAATCCGAACCAGTACGAAGTGACCGTTCAGGCGACCGACGTGGGAGGCACAGCGTCTTCGTCGACCAAGACGTTCGTGGTCACCGTGCTGAACGTCAACGAATCCCCCTCCGACATCCTGATTGGTGGAGCGTCCACCGGTAGTGTCGATGAAAACCTTCCCGCGGGGACCCTCGTAGGACTCTTGTCCCCCGTCGATCCCGACGCGGGTGATTCCCACACCTACGCGTTGATCGAAACCGATACCGGCAACCCTGCGACCAGCTTCCCCGACAATGACCAATTTGAAATTGTCGACGGCAACAAGCTGCAGACCAAGGCCAACTTCAATCATGAGACGAAGGATTCGTACCTCATCAAGATCCGGGTCACCGACTTTGCGGGCCTGACCTACGATCACATTCTGGGGATCTCGGTCAATGACATTCCCGAAGGCCCCGTTCCCCAGACTCCTGTGGCGGTGAATTTCCCGGAACGGGAGACGGGGGTCGTGGCCACCGTCGACACGGCCAGCCTGGCATTTGCCGGCCCCTACACCTTCGCAATCTTCACCGTCGCGGGGGATGACTCGGGGCTGGGGGTGTTCTCGGTCAACGCCGATGGCCAACTCCTGCTGAATACGGCCCAGAATTTCGAACAGAAGTCGGATGCCGACGCCAACGGCGTTTACATATTGAACATCAAGGTGACCTCCGACGCGGACGTCACCGGCGTGTACATCCCCTATCTGGTCACGATCACCGAGGCGAATGATCCCTTCATCATCACCTCGCCGGCCAAGACCGATCCGACCTACATCCCCCGCTCGTGGACTGAAGACAGCGGAGCCGGGGCGTTCGATCCCGACATCCTCCTGTTCGATGAAGATGCGGTGCAGACGCCGGTCAACAACGGCCGCGTCTGGGTGCAGATCGAGAATTGGGCCTCGGGTGACCGGTTGATCATGTCCGAGAATCCCGCCGATCCGGCCTACCGCGTCCGCGTGGGTGAGCAGGATGAGATCTGGGTGCGGGATGACGCCAACGGGGACAATCCGGTCCTGCTGGGGATCACCACCGGCAAGGGGTACACCTTCGGAACCCCGGTTCTGGATCTGCCTCTGACCGCCGACGCGACCCTCCCCCTGGTGCAGAAGTTCCTGCGGAATGTGAAGTTTGAAAACCCCACGGGGGGCCCGAACTTCGACCGCCAGGTCAACATCGCCCTGAAGGTGTATGACACCGAGGGGATGCGGAATGACACCTACTACTCGCCGTTGACCGTGGTGGCCCAGCCCGACGCTCCGGTGATCAATTCCAACCAGAACACTCCGTTCAATTACGTTGAGAACCAGCCCGCGACGCCGGTCGACGGAACGCTCTGGCTGAGCGATCCCGACCTCCCCGCCGACTGGGCCGGGTATGTGGTGACCGCAACTCTCCAGAATCCGGAGGATGGCGACCTGCTGTCGGTCTCCGGAAGCGTGTTTGGAGCGGTCGCCCTCAACGACGGCACGATCTCCGATGGCAACGGCAACCCGATCGGCACCTACCAGGTGCTCGCGGGGGGGGAGGAGGTGCAGCTGACCATGACGGGGGGAACGGCTTCCCGTCTGCTGCGGCTGATCAGCTTCCGCTCGACCAGCGACAATCCCAACAACACCACCACCCGGTCGATCAAGATCGTGGTGGATGACGGCGACATGACTGCCGAGAAGACGGTGCTGGTCGACGTGCTCCGCGTCAATGACGCTCCGGACCTCGCCCTGCCTGGCGGAACCCAGACCTACAACGAAGACGCTCCCGCCGTCAACGTGCTGACGGGGCTGGCCACCGTCAGTGATGTGGATGATGTGAATTTCAATGGTGGGCGGCTGACGGTCTCGATCGTCAACACCACCAATGGACTGGCGACCCTCGGCATTCGCAACGTGGGAACCAGCCCGGCTGCCGGCGAAATCGGACTGGACGGCAACAACCTGCTGTGGGGTTCCGACGTGATCGGCACCGTGAACGTCCGCCCCGAGCAACTGACTGTGTCGTTCACCAGCGACCTGGCGACCGCCGGGGTGGTGTCGGCCGTGGCGTCCAACGTCACGCTGTTCACCCTGCGTCAATTCGGCCAGGCCGATCCGTTCCAGGTGCGGTTCACGGTGTTTGACGGCGAGTTCCTGAGCCCCGCCATCGACACCCAGGTGGTCTTCGTGGCTTCGAACGACCCCGTGCAGCTGGGAACGGGCTCGATGACTTCGGCCAGTTACACCGAAGGGGGAGCGGCCATCCGCATCGGTTCGACCATCACCGTGGCGGACCCCGACGTCACCACCACCGGCAGCCTCGGCGGCCGGTTGGTGACCGTCTCGCTCGCGAATGCGACCGCCCAGGACACGCTGGGAATCCTCAACCAGGGAACAGGGGCGGGCCAGATCAATGTTTCCGGCAGCGATATCTTCGCCGGCAGCATCGCCATCGGCACAATCCAGAGCAACAGCCAGGTCGATTCGAATCTGGTGCTGCAGATCCAGTTGCAGGCGGGCTGCACGCAGGCGTTCCTGACCAGCCTGTTGCGGTCGGTCGTCCTCTCCAACTCGAACGTGAATCCCTCGACCGCGTCGCGGAATGTCACCTGGACCGTGGAGGATGACGCGACCTTCGGCTCGTCGACGATCACCACTCGGGTGTCGATCGTCGCGGTCAACAGTGCTCCCAGCGTGATCACCTCCACCGAAGGGGAGCTCCCTTGGGCACAGTACACCGAGAATGGCTCGGTGGTGATTGTGGACAGCGGGTTCTCGATCAGCGACGCAGACCTGAACTCGGTGAACAGCTCGTTCAACGGCGGCTCGTTGCGGGTCCGGGTTTACCAGGGGACCACTTCCGACCGGCTGCAGATTGTCGCCGGCGGCGACATCACCGTGAGTGGGAACGCGGTGTTGTACAAGGGAACCCAGATCGGAACCTTCAGCGGTGGAACGGGTACCAACGCCCTGACCATCACCTTCAACAGCCTCACCAACACCACGCTGGTGGGAGCTGATGCGGTCATTGCCCTCGGACGGGCGATCGGCTACTCGAATACGGGGGACAACCCGACCGCCCTCCAGCGGTGGATCTCGTTCGACATGAGTGATTCCAAGGTCTGGAGCCCGATCGGCGTCCGGTCGGTCGGTGTGACCCCGCTCAACGATCCGCCCGTCATCCGGTTGGGGTCCACCTCGGCCTCCTTCCGCGAGGATGCCGCGTTCATCCTGGCCGACAGTGCGGGAAGCATCACCGATGCCGACAACACCTCGTTCCCGGGAGGCTCGCTGACCGCCGCGCTGACCGTCAATGGTCACGCCGACGACCGGCTGGGAATCTCGACGACGGCCACGATTACCCTCGATGGTTCGGCGGTCTTGTTCAACGGGACGGCGTTCGCCGACTTTACGGGAGGCGTGGGAACCGACCCGCTGGTCGTTACCTTCCGGTCTGGAAATGTGGCGACGGTGGCCGCGGCACAGGCTCTGTATCGGGCCCTGTACTTCACCAACGTCAACACCGCGAACCCCTCGACCGCCGTCCGCACCCTGACCTTCACCCTGCTGGATGGTCCTGTATCGGACGTTTCGACCGGCAGCTCTGTGCGGACGAAGACAATCTCGGTGGTCAGCGTCAACGACGCCGCGACCTTCTCGGGATTGGCGGATGTGACCTTCACCGTGAACTCCACGGGGGTTCTGCTGGCGGCGAACGGCACCGTTGCCGACGTCGACTCGCTGGACTTCCAGGGGGGCAGTCTGACGGCGGCCATCAGCCTGAACCTGCAGACTGGCGATTCGATTTCGCTGCAGACCCTGGGAAGCGACAGCCCGACCTCGGGCCTGTTCATCAACACCTCCACCAGGAAGGTGTTCTTCAACGGCATCGAGTTCGCGAACTACTCGGGTGGAACGGGAACCACGGCGTTCTCGCTGAACTTCAACATCAACGCCAACTCGACGAACGTCTCGGCAGTCCTGAAGCGGCTGATCTTCAAGACGACCAGCACCAGCCTGCTGCAGCGGAAGATCACCCTGACGATGCGAGATGGCGATGGCGGCACCACCACGGCCGACATCTTCGTGAATGTGACCCTGTAACGAGTGAGTCCTCAGAAGGTCGGTGTCCCCAGGGACACCGACTTTCGGGAGAGCTCCCGGCCCCAGCGACCGTGAGCCCCCCACCAGAGGAAGCCAAACACCGGCCTGCGACCCGTCAGCAGGCCGGTGTTTTTTTGCGCCGGGTACGAACGTGGGATCAGCGGGTCCCGGGGAACCGGGACACGGAGGCGTTGGCCCGCGGTTGAGTTCCTGCGCGGCCGGTTCGCGACTTTCCAGGTTGTTTCCCGCGCGTCCGGAATCGGCGGGCTGTCAGGGCTCGGGAGACTCGGCCATCAGCCGCGGCCGGATGATGCGGGCCCAGACCGCATAGCCCGATTCATTCAGATGAATCCCATCCGCCCGATACAACTCCTCCCGCGGCACCCCCTGGGGATCGCACATCGGGGTCAGCACATCGATGACCCCCAACCGAGGATCGCCGGCGCAGAACTCCGCGAGCAATTCATTCGCCCGCTCAATCTCGGACCAAACCTCCCGCCGGGCGGGGGGTTTCTTGATCGACACCCAGTAAATGCGGGTGGCGGGGAGCACGGTGTGCACCTGCGTGCAAACCTGCGCAAACAGGGGGACCAGATCTGCGGCGCTCTTCCGACGGCTGCCCAACAAACCCGCCAGATCGTTCTCTCCCGAATAAACCACAACGCCGCGGGGCTGATGCGCGATGATCAGCCGGTCGGTCCACTTCACCAGTTGCGACAGTTTCGACCCGCCAAACCCCTGCCCCAGAACCCGCAGAGGGGCCATGTCAGCCGCGAGCGTTTCCCAATAACGGATGCTCGAACTGCCGGCAAATACAATCCCCCCGGGAGCAAACGGCATGGATCTCTGCTTCCAGCACATCCAACAGACGGTCGGCCACCAGACCCAGGCGCGGTCGGAACGGAGCCGAAACAGCAGCCAGCCAACCCACCCCAGAACCAGGCAGCCCCCCCAGGAGACGAGGGTGGCCGCGGTCGCGAGCATCACGCGAAAACCGACTATTCGTCGTCGTCTTCGGCGGCGTGCTCACCATGGTGGGCCCCGGCGTGCGCCGGTGCATTGGCGGTCTTGCGGGTCCAATACCCCACGAACAGCATCACCACCAGCGAATAGAAGAAAAACAAGACCAGCATCTTGCCGATCACACGGATCGCCTGGCCATCTTTCTCGCCGAACTGTTCAATCTCACGCGCGTCGAACTCGGGGGTCGAAACCACCTGCCCGACAACGGGCTCACCCGAGGAATGCGACGGGGCAGGATGGGAATCAGACACAGCCGGTCTCTCCACAAAACTCGACAAGCAGACAGGGGAACACCACCAAGTTCAGCATTCTGTCAGGTCCTGGGGGGCTTGTCGAGTTCACAACGGGCGTTCTCTCGTCCGGGAATGATGGGGGCCCCGGCCGCGCTGCACGCTCCATTTCAGCCGGCCTGACCGGCTCCCGGCACTTTGTCCGTGACTTTCCCTCCCCTGTCGCACTCCTCCGAACGGCCTGGGCCGGGCTTCGCTTCCCAACCGGGGAGGAACTCTCCACACTCACGCAGCAGGCCCGCGTCGGCATCGGCATGGGCCTGGGGCTTTCTCCTGTCGCACCTGACTTCCCGGGGAACTTCATTGATGCGCTCTGTTTCTCCACTGCTGTTTGTGGCCTGCGGATTCGTGGCGATGCTGGGGGGGCCCACCCCCGCGGAGGCCCAGGATGCCAAGACGCTGGTCATTCCGGAGACCGTCGTCTGGGAACCAGGAATCGAATATTCGAATCCCGACGGCCAGCACCTGCAGTTGAACCTCGCCCGGCCCAGGTCGGGCGAAGGCCCCTTCCCCGCGGTGATCTGCATCCACGGCGGCGGCTTCCGGGCCGGGCACCGCGATGGGTACAACGCCCTTTGTCTGCGGCTGGCGGAACGGGGCTACGTCGCCCTCACCGTCAGCTACCGGCTGGCTCCCAAGTACCAGTTCCCCGCGGCGGTCCACGACGTCAAGGCGGCCGTCCGCTGGCTGCGGGCGAACGCCGGGACGTATCACGTCGATCCCCAGCGCATTGGGGTGACCGGCGGCTCGGCAGGAGGGCATCTGGCCCAGTTTCTGGGAGTGACCGCCGGCGTGCGGCAGTTCGAGGGTGAGGGGGGCCATCCCGGGCAGTCGAGCGCGGTCGCCTGTGTGGTGAATGTTTACGGCCCCAGCGACTTCACCCAGTCGTACGGCAAGAGCGTCGACGCAGCCGAGGTGCTGCCGCTGTTCCTGGGAGGCAATGTCGAGCAGGAACGACGTCGGCACATTCTCGCCAGCCCTCTGTACTGGGTGACCCCGGAGGCGGCCCCCACCCTGTGCATCCATGGCACCGAAGACAAGTATGTGGCCCACGAACAGGCGGTCTGGCTGATTGACCGGTTAAAGGCGGCCGAGGTCCCCGCGGAACTGCTGACCTTGCCGGGAGCCGGGCATGGCTTCAAGGGAGACGACGCGCAGCAGGCCGACGCCGCCCTCTTCGCCTACTTCGACAAGCAACTGAAGGCGCCCGCCAGGGCCAGGTGACCGGCCCCTCCCGCCGGTTCGCCACGGTTTGGAATCTGTCGCTGTTTCCTTTTTTCACTGGATGCCCGATTTGTCATGCAGGTGACCCGAACTCTGAAGTCGAAACTCGCCCGGGGAGAGGTGGTGCTGGGAGTGCTGGCGATCGACCAGGTCTGGACCGACCTCGTGGAGCTTTGCCAGCGCGGCGGCCTCGACTACCTGATTGTCTGCATGGAACACGGCGCCGCCGATACCGAGAAGGTGGCCGAGGTGTGTGCCACCGGCCGACGACTGAACTTCCCGGTGCTGATTCGCCCCCGGTCCAATGACTACGCCACTCTGCGGCTGGCGGCCGATCTGGGGGCCGTGGGGTTCCTGCTGGCCAGTGTCGAATCGCCCGAGGAACTCGATGTGGTACGGGAGGCGATCTACACCCCGCCCCGCGGCCGACGGCGCCCCGGGGGGATGGGAAATCGCTGGGTGTCGAACTATCTCGGTCCGACGTGGCAGCGGGAATGGGAAGACGAGTTTCTCGTGCTGCCCCAGATCGAGACCCGGGTGGGGCTCGAACGCCGGGACGCCATCGCCCGGCATCCTCTGACCACGGCGCTGGCCCTGGGCCCGTACGATCTCTCGGCCGAACTGGGGGTTTGCGGGCAGATGGATCACCCGCGGCTGCGCGAGGCGTGCCTGCAGGTGAAGGGGTCGGCCGAGGCGGCGGGCAAGCCGGGCTGGCTGATTGGCGGCGATGTGGCGGGCATGGTGCGCGACGGCTGGCGGTTCTTGTGTGCCGGAGAACCGTCGTGGATTCTGGTGCAGTCGTTCCGGGACCGTGTCGCAACCGCGCAGCGGGCCCGGGCTGAATAACGCCGCCCGGCCAGGGAGACCCCGCGGTCACCGGTTCGGCCGCGGGAGCGAATGGGGTGGGCGGGGGATGCCGGAAGGGGGACCGTTCAGGTCGTCGCGCCGGGAGGGGGTGGGCTGGCGACGGGCATGGCGGCCTTCAGCCAGAGTCCGCCATCGACCAGCAGCGACGTCCCGGTGATGTAATCGGCGTCGGCCGAGCAGAGAAACACCGCCGCCTTGCCGATGTCGTGAATGGTTCCCAGACGTCCCCAGGGAAGCGCGGCCCCCCCGCCGTTGACCGCCGCATCGCCAAACGTGGCCCGTTCCCCCGGTGTATCAATCCAGCCGGGTTCAATGGTGTTCACATTGATCCGGTGCGGCAGCAGTTCGGCCGCGATGGTCTCCGCCATGGCGATGACTCCCCGCTTGGCGGCGTTATAGGCCACGCTGTTGGCGAACGGGACCCGGGCATGCAGGCTGGAGATGAAGACGATCTTGCCTCCGCCCCCCCGTTCAACCATGTGCCGGGCGACGAATTGGCTCATGTGGAAACCGGCCGTCAGCGTTCCGCGCAGGGTCTGTTCAAACAGGTCGGGGGCGTAGTTGAGGAATTCCCCCCGTCGGGAGAAGGCGGGATTGGAGACCAGGATGTCGAGCCAGCCGAGTCGGGCGATCGCCTCATTCGCCACCCGTTCGCATGACGCCCGGTCGAAGATGTCTCCGGGAACGAATTCGGCCCGCTGCCCCAGCCCCCGCAACTCGGCGAGGGTCGCCTGGGCGGAGGCGTTGTCTTCGCGGTCATTGATGACCACCTCGGCCCCGGCACGGGCGAGTTCCAGGGCGCACCCCTGGCCAATTCCCCGGGCGGCCCCCGTCACCAACGCTGTCTTTCCCAGCAATCTCATCATCAGGACGCTTTCGCTGCAGGATCGGTCGAGAGGAAACGTTCTTCAGGGGGAATTCTGACTGGCTGGGGGAAGGGAGTCGAGGCCGTGCAGGCCCGACCGCAATTCGAAGCATCGCCCGGCGGGCCACCGCACATCGACTTCGCCGGGGTCCAGGGGAAACGGAGGTTCGACCACCACCCCCACCCCCTCACCCCGGCCCCACGAATCGAACTCGTTCGGTTGCCAGCGGGTGGGATGCCGCACCACGCGGGTGCCGACCGGCAGTTCCGGGAGTTCTCCCGGCGGAAGCGGACAAGCGGTCATCGGGAATCGATCTCCGGTGGAACGAGACAACGTGGCTCTCGTGGAGAGGCGGCGGTCACCCCCGGGCGGAACACACCAGTGGGCGTTGCGGGAGTGAGTATCGAACGGGCCCGCGGCACCTGACAACCCTCCCCTGACAACCCTCCACAGGATGCAAGACGCCGGGGCCCGAACGCCCCAGCGAGCGCACAACAACCGGCGACGCGACGCCAAAAACCGGTCGCGCGGTTTTGGTTTCCCCCCTGCCACGGTTCTGATATGAACAATTGGTCTTGTTGGACTGCAGACTCAATCCCCTGCCCTGGCGACTTTCCCATGACGGCACGAGGCCTCCCAACGAACGAGTCGAACAACGCCTCCGGTCCAGCCTGCCGGTCAGCCAGACCACGCCGGACGGCACTTCTGTGGCTGCTGAGGGGCACGCTGCTGGTGGTCGGTGCTTTGAGTCTCGCGGCCCAACCCCTGACAGCACAGGAACAGCCTGTCGGCGAAGGGGAGGGGTTCTTCTTCACCCCCCACGGAAGCCAGCAGGTGGGGAAACCGGTTCTTTACGCCGGGGATGACCTGGGACGCGTGCGGATCACCGTGCGGGACGCGGGGACGGGGGAGCCGACGTTTTGCCGGATCAACGTAGTGGGGGCCGACGGCAACTATTACCAACCCCCCCGCAACTACCTTTCGGACTATGCCCTGACGGGCGACTGGCCCGAGAAGGGGGCCTGGGGGAACCGCAAAGACAAAGCCCCCTGGCGCTACCTCGGCCGGTTCTTCTACGCCTGGGGACAAACCACCGTGGCGGTTCCTCCCGGGAAGGTGCGGGTCGAGATCTGGAAGGGATACGAATACCGGCCGCAGCAGGTGGAACTCGACGTGGCGTCGCAGGCGACGGCGGCGGTGGAGGTGAAACTCGAGCGGACCGCCGCGATGGCCGGGCGGGGCTGGCATTCGGGAGATCCGCACCTGCACATTGTGCGCGGTTCCGCCCGCGATGACGAAGTGGTGCTTGACCTGCTGGAAGCCGAGGACATCCGCTACGGCAGCATTCTGGGCTACAACGAACCGGCGGGACCCTACTCGGGCTTCATGGAAAAACTCGCCGCCCCCCAGCAGCGCGGTCTGGGACGGAAATCGCATCGGGAACGCCGTGGATATCACATCCAGTCGGGCCAGGAGTATCGGAACACCACCTATGGGCACATCCTGTTGTTCGGCCGGGAGGAACTGGTTTTTCCGGGCCAGGATCTGAACGCCGACAACTGGCCCGTCTACGGCGTGGTGGCCCGTGAGACCATGGACCAGGGGGGGGCTGCGGTGTACGCGCACGGCGGTTACCGGCAGGAGGTGTACGCCGATGTGGCCCTGGGAGCGCTGAATGCCATCGAACTGTTGCAGTTTGGCATCTACCGTGAGGTCGGCTTGGCCGACTGGTACCACATGCTCAATACGGGCTATCGGATTCCGTGCGTCGGGGCGAGTGACTGGCCCGCCTGCCGCTGGCTGGGAGATTGCCGGACCTACGTCTTTCACCCGGGTGAGCCGACGTTCGACGCATGGCTGCGGGGGATGTCGGCGGGGCAGAGCTTCATGACCTCCGGCCCGCTGGTGCTGTTGTCGGTGAACGGGGCGGGACCGGGGGCGACGCTCGAACGGAGCGACACCGAGACCAGTCCTCTGAAGATCAAAATCGACTGGGCGAGTGAAGTGACTCCGGTGCAGCGCCTCGACCTCATTGTGGGGGGCCGGGTGCACGAATCGATCCCGGTGGGGAACCCGCCCGCCGGTGAGGTGTGGCAGAGCGTGGAGCGGGAGGTGCCCGTGACGGAGGCGACCTGGATTGCCGTCCGGGCCTGGTCGACCACACCCGGCGGGCAGCCAGATGCCGAGGCGCATACCAACCCGGTCTATGTGGACGTCGCGGGGCGCCGGGTCTATCAGCAACCGTCGCTGGATGCCTGGGTGGAACGGCTCGACGGACAAATCGCCAGGCATCGTGAGCGCACCTTCAACGAGAAGGCCCGCGTGCTCGATTATTTCCAGGCGGCCCGCGATCAATTGTTGAAGATTCGTTCCGGGGGAGGACTGGCCACCAGCGCCAACCCGGCCGCCGACAATGCCGCCGTCTTCGCCCCCCGCGAGCAGGCGGGACTGGAGTCGGACGCAGCCGAGGCCTTTCCCACCCCCGAGCAGTTGCAGGCCTACCTGCAGCCGGTTCCGGCCAAGCCTCCCCGCGAGGCGCTGAAGACCTTCGAGATGTTGCCCGGTTTTGAGATGCAGTTGGTGTCGGCCGAGCCCGATGTGCATGACCCCATCGCCGCGACCTTCGATGCCGAGGGGAATCTCTACGTCTGCGAGATGCGCGATTACCCCTTCCGACCGGCCGCAGGGGTCGACCCGATTGGCAGTGTACGGCTGCTGCGGGATCTGGATCGCGATGGGCACTACGAGACCTCGACGGTGTTCGCCGACAAGCTGCTGTGGGCGGGGGGCGTCGCTCCGTACAAACAGGGTGTATTCATCGCCGCCCCTCCGGACATCTGGTACTGCCGGGATACGAATGGTGATGGGGTGGCCGACGAACGACGCCGGGTCTTCACCGGCTTCGGCACGGGCAACCAGCAGGGCATGCTGAACAACCTGACGTGGGGTCCCGACCATTGGATCTATGGCTCGACGGCCAACAACGCGGGGGTGATCCGGCACGTCGACCGTCCCGATCAGCCGACCGTGGATCTGGCCGGGCGGGATTTCCGGTTTGATCCCGTGACGGAGACCTTCGAGAGCATCTCGGGCACCGTGCAGTTCGGAAACACCTTCGACGACTTCGGCAACCGGTTCACCTGCAGCGAGTCTCAGCCCCTGTTGCAGATTGTGCTGCCGCAGCACTATCTGGCGCGCAACCCGTATCTGCCCGTTCCGTCGGCCATCAAGAATCTGGCCCCCGGCCCAGTACCGATTTTCCGGACGAGCCCGGTCGAACGCTGGCGGCAGATCCGGAGCGCCCGGCGGGTGACCACGGGAGAACGGTCTGCCGCGGCCCCGGGAGCCAGTCACCATGTGGTGGATGCGGCCGCCGGGGTGACGGTCTACCGCGGCTCGGCCTATCCCGCCGGGTACTACGGGACGCTGTTTGTGGGAGATGGCCAGAACAACCTCGTGCATCATCGCCGCCTGATTCCCGCGGGCGTCACCTTTGATTCGGAACGGGTGGAACCGAAAACCGAGTTTGTGCGGTCCACCGACATCTGGTTCCGTCCGGTCAATTTTGTCAATGCACCCGATGGAACGCTCTACTGTCTCGACATGAGTCGGGAGGTGCTGGAGTCGATTCACGTGCCGCTGGATGTGGCCGAGCATCTCGATTTCACCAGTGGCCGCAACAACGGACGGATTTACCGCATGGCTCCGCAGGGATTTGTCCCTCGCGGTGCGCCGCGGCTGGAGCAGGCGCCGGGGGACGACCTGGTGCGGGCCCTGGAAAGCCCCGATGGCTGGGCGCGGGATACGGCCGCGCGGCTGATCTTCGAGCGACAGGACCGGCAGGTGGTGCCCGGTCTGGAGCGGTTGGCCGAGCGGAGCGAATCGGCCGCCACTCGGGTGGCCGCGTTGTGGGCGTTGCAGGGGCTGGATGCCTTGCGGGAAAAGCCCCTGCAAGCGGCTCTGCGGGATGGTCATCCGCGGGTCCGGGAAACGGCATTGCGGCTGGTGGAACCGCTGCTGGATTCGACAGGCTCCCTGCGCGACCTCGTGCTCTCGATGGGGAACGACGAAGACGCGCGGGTGCGGTTTCAACTGGCGTTTACACTGGGCGAATCGCGGGATCCGCGGGCGGCCGAACTGCTGGCGAAACTGGCCCGAACCGGGTCGGCCGATTCCTGGATGCGGACGGCGATTCTCAGTTCGGTCGGCCGCGCTCCGGGGCGGATGCTGCAGGCCCTGCTGGCGGACCGGGAGTGGTCGCGCAGTGACGCCGGGCGGGCCTGGCTCGATCAATTGGCCCAGATCGTGGGGATTCGCCATGATGCGGCCGAGGTCGACGCCACACTGACGGCCATTGCCGCCTTGGGGGGGGACGATGCGAACGCCGCTTCCTCCCTGGTTCAATCGGTCGCCACCGGACTGCGGCGTGCGAACGAGGTGTGGCGGCTCGATTCACTGCGCAACCGGCAGGCGCGCGATCTGGTGGAACAGGAGCTGGAACGGGCTCTGGTGACGGCCGGTGATGAGCAGGCCGCCGAAGGAGTCCGTACTTCGGCGATTGGATTTCTGGCCACCCTGGCGGGTGACCGGCCGCGGGCGGTCCTCGAACCCCTGGTCTCGTTCCGGCAACCGGTCGGACTGCAACTGGCGGCGATCCGCACCCTGGCCCGCCGTGATGAGCCGGACATCACCCAGCTCTTCCTCACTCAATATGCCGCCACCACTCCCGAGGTGCAGGGAGAACTGCTGACTCAGTTGCTGGCCCGTGAAGATCGGACGACGGCCCTGCTGCAGGCGGCTGAGGCGGGGGAGATTTCACTCGCCAGTCTCGATGCGGCCCGGCGACAGTTGCTGCTGGAACACAAGTCTGCAGAGATTCGCCAGCGGGCGACTGCGGTGCTGGGAGCCACCACAGCCACCGCGCGGGGCGAGGTGGTCAGTCAGTATCGTCAGGCCCTGGGCAACCTGCAGGGGAATTCTGAGCGGGGAGTGAAGGTCTTCGAGCGGTTGTGTGCCGGTTGTCACCAGGTGGCGGGGCGGGGGGTCAATCTCGGCCCGAACCTGGCCTCGTCCGCCTCCCGCGACGCCAGTGCCCTCGTGCAGCATATCTTCGACCCCAACCATACGGTGCAGCCCAACTACCTGGGGTACGTCGTGCTCGATCGGTCGGGACGGACCCACAGTGGGCTGATCTCGGCCCAAACCGCCACCAGCATCACGCTGCGGCGCGAGAAGGATGTCACCGAGACGATCTTGCGGGGGGACATTGAAGAGATCGCCTGCACCGGGAAGTCCCTGATGCCAGAGGGACTGGAGAAGGACCTGTCTGCGACCGACCTGGCCGACCTGGTGGTCTGGCTGCAGCAACAGTCCGACCCCCAGGGGAAGGCGGCCGCCGATCCCCGCAAGGTGCGGGACAAGGGAACTCTGCCCGGGACTCTCGTGGAGCCGGGTGGCAAATCACGCTGACTTCCGTCCCGGGGATTCATTCCCGCCGGATCAACAACTCGGGCTGATCGAGGACCAGAAAATGCCCGTGATCGGCGGTGACGATCATCAGCGACTCCTGCCAACTGCTGTGGCGTTCGACCCAGTCGGTGATGGTGCGGACCGCCTCATCGCCACTCAGCACGGCCCCAATCGAGTTGTCGAGGTTGTTGTCGTGATTGGCCCAGTCGACATCCCCCGCTTCGACCAGCATCCAGAACCCCTGCGGATTGCGCGACAGCACTTCGAGCGCCGCCGAGGTCAGCTGCGGGAGAGTCGGGTTTTCTGTGATGTCGGCGGTCTGATATGTCTCGCCCCGTTCACTCTTCCCCCGGACCGGGTCGTACTTCCCATCGGCAGTACGGTAGGCGAGGTGTCCACTGTAGTTTCCAACGCCAAACAGTCCGAGCAGGCGATGTCCACCTGCCACGGCACGGCGGGTGGCGGCGGTCAACACCGCATTTCCTTCCTGGCCGGGCGTCCGTTGGACCACCACATAGCGTCCCCCGTTTTCCAGGGCCGAGGCATGCAGGTCGGAGTCGGCGATCCAGAGATTTCCTGGCTCGAAGTTTTCTCCTTGCGACTTGCGGTGCTTCTCCCGCTCGTTGTCTTTTGACCGGTCTCCCCAACCCCCACCCAGCAGGACATCGACCCCGGGGAGAGGATCGCGGGGATGCGCCACCGAGGTTCGCCCGACGAGGTCGCGCGAAATGTCCTGGTAGTCATCCCGGGTCACGTTGTGGGCGTAGGTGCAGGCGGGCGTGGCATGGCTGAATGGAACGCTGGTCACCACTCCAATTGAGAACCCCAGAGCCTGCGCCTCGTGGGCTACGGTGGAGACCTGGCGGCCGCGGGGATCGACATTGATCGACTCGTTGTAGCTCTTGACGCCGCTGGTCATCGACGTGGCCGTCATGGCGGAATCGGGATAGGGATGCTCTCCGGGTTGGTTGGAGGCGGTCTTGCCGACGATGTAGTACGGATCGGTCGGCACACTCCAGGGATAACGTCCGGCAATCGCGGAGTTGTATCCCCCGGGTCGAGTCCCTCCGGGATTGATCACCTGCTGCAGGTTGACGTCGATGCGGGATCCGTCATTGTGCGGCGCCGTGATCATCCAACCGAATTGGGTGGTCTCCTGGGCGGTGTAGTCGAGCAGATGCAGACCGGTGCCGCGCCCCTCGGAATAGCCGACCCGTCCACTGTTGTAGATCGCGGCCGCGCGCGTGGTGTGCCAGTCGCAGCCGTCGTAGATCACCAGGAAGACATGTTTCTTTCCGGCCCGCAGGGCAGCCCGCTGGATCGCCGCCAACTGCGTGTTGTCGAGACACTCGGCCTGGGGATCCACCGTGTTGGAAGGGAGTCGTCCATACAACTGGATTACTGCCGCTGTGTCGCGGTAGAGGCTGTTGGCTCCCTGATAGCCGTCGAGATCAATTCCCGGCCCCTGTCCCCTTGTGCCAAAGGTGTAGACCGGAATCAACCGCAGAGAATGCGAACTCCAGGAAATGTACTTGCCGTGGTCGGGCCCCCAGTGGGCGGCAATCGGCTTCCCCTGCGAGGCCGACTGCAGTTGCAGCTCGCGGAGATGGTCGGCGGCCATGACAAAACCGGTCAGTCCCAGCAGACAGACCAATCCGGCAAGAAGACGGACAGGGGTTGGCATCAGTGCGGAAATCGGAGGGAGAAGACATCGGCCCGGGAGGGCTGACGGCAGGCAGGTTGGCGGGAATCGGGAAGAAACCCAGATCTCCCATCTTAGCAATCGCTGACGGGCAACCCCAATCAATGCGCGTGAGGAAGCAGACAGGAAAAGATGGGGAATTGGGGAAGATCCGAAATTCGAAGCGGAATGGATTTGGGGACCGGTTGAGGCCGAAGAACAGGAACTGTCTCGACCCCGCGAACAACGGGGCAACGGTTTGTTTCCCAGGACTTCTGTCGCATGGTTCCCGGGCGTGAACGCTTCCCCATTTCGACTGACCGCGGGGTGTCTGGTTGTGCTGGCTGTCGCCGGGCTGGCGCACGGTTTGTGGTCGGGGGGCACATCGGGAGATCCCGGGACCGACCCCGTTCCGATGCACGCCGTCTCGTGCCGGCTGGTGCCGCGGGCGGCTGACCCGGGTTCCGCAGCTCCTTCCATCGCCGTGCCCCGAACCGTCGTGGCCCTGGAGATTCCCGTGACCCGGGGGGTGGCCGAATGCCTGATCTGGGGAAACCCGCCGGCGTGGTATGAAGTGGTGATTGGTTCGCTGGGTCCCGGAGACGGGGCGGAGGAGGTCCATCTGCAGTGGGAACCTCTGGCTGCCCAGCCCCACCCGCGATCCCGACAGAGCGCTGATGATGTGCCTGGCACGCTCGGCCAGCCACTCGCGAAATGGCGGCGCGTCACGCCTCCCGCGGGAGGCGTCTTCCCTCCGCCGAAGCTCGGCTCTGGTCCAGGTGAGAACGACGTTTCAGGCACCCTCGGCCGCGGCGAATCTGCGGCGGTCCACCGGCGGGAGTTCCAGTTTCCAGTCTGGAAAACCTCTGTTCGTGGTGCCGGCGAATGGCAGGACAGGAGAATTGTCGCCCGGCTCATGGCGGCTCACCCACGAGCGCGGGTGTATGTCGACCTGCAGGATGCCGAAGGACGCGTCTCGTGGAGGGAAGCCGAAACCATTGCGAGCCGGCTGGCCGAGGTCGCACTGCCGGTGGTCGATGGTTGGCTGGGCCCCATCACCGATGTGGATGGAGACGGGAGTTTGTCGGTCCTCGTGACGTCGGCGGTGGAGCAACTTCCCCAGGGGCGCGATCCGTTACGGGCGTTTGTGCGGTCGTCGGATCTCGCTGCGGGTCCGCAATCGGGCGCGCGGTCGCCGAACGGTCCGCTCGACATCATCTACCTGAATGCGAATCGCTTGGGGGACAGTGGACTGGACGGAATTCTGGCGCATGAGGCCACTCATCTGGCCGTCTTCTGTCGGCGACGGGAGGCGGGGCTCCCGCTGCGTGCGGAAGAATGGATCGATGAGGGGTTGGCCCATGCCGTGGAGTGGCTGGGGACGGGGGAGTCGGGCAATCTCGAGCGACGCTGGGCGGCTTTTGATGCGGCACCCCACGCGGCGGCTCTCGAAGTGAATCGCGGAGCGGGCAATCCCGCGTGGAGACGCGCGGAGTGCCGGGGGGCGACGGCCCGGTTCTTCACGCACCTCATCCAACAGCAGGGAGTACGGTCCTTGCCCCGGATCGCCACGGCCACAACCACTGGACGGGACGCTCTGGCCGAGGCGACCGGACAGCCCTTTGCCGATCTGTTTCGGGAATGGACGATGTCGGAAAGGATCACCTGGCGGGATCCGGAATCCATCCCCGAGCCTTCCGAGCCGGGCCAGCAGAGCTGGACACTGTCGGGAACTGCGGCGTTGGGGTTCGCCCTCGGACACCTGCCGGCCGACCGCTGCTATCGACTGCGACTGACCGGTCCGGCGGCGGCGGGACTGCAGATGACTCTGGTGCGGCATGTCGGCCACTCGTTGCCCCAGCCCATCCCTCCCACCGAGGCCGGCCTGACCACGCTGGGTCGCAGCCTGCGGTGAGCGTTCTTCGCCATACGTTTTCGGAACCGCGTTGCCCTGATTCACCCGATTTGCGAGCCATCACAGAGACGTGACGCGCCCCGAGCTGACGCGGTTCGCCGGGAGACGACGGGAGGGGAGCCGGTTGCGTCGCGCGTGTCAGGAGCGATCGGGATCGGCCGTCGGGGAATCACCCGACGCCTCGCTCTTCGCGCTCTCGTCGGATCCGGAATTCGACCGCCCCCCGGTGTCGGTCTCCTGCGAAGTGCGCGAGGAACGACGACGCCGGGACCGTTGGCGTTTGAGAGACTTTTCGCGGGCCTCTTCGGCCGCCTGCTTGGCTGCCGCGACCGCTTGAGGATCCCGGACCAACTGCTGCAACAGGGAATCGACCGACACCTCTTCTTCTTGCTCGTCATCGTGGCTCGACTCGCTCTCGCGACCAGTCTCCCGGGTTTCCAAGGGGGAGACACCGCTGGACGAATAGAACAGCCAGTGAGCCCCCAGAAAAAACCAGACAGTGGTTCCCAGGCCCAGCAATCCCACACGACCGGTGTAGTCCAGCAGGCCATAATGGAGCACGGTGAGGACGATGGGCCAGATGGCCACGTGCCAGGCCTGTCGATACTGGTGCTGCCTCCACATCCACAACGACAGAAACAGACAGCCTGGAATCCAGAGCAGGTAGTAGTGTCCCCGGGCGACTGGAGAGACCAGGAAGGTGGCCACAATCGCGAGACCATAGGCCGCCAACACGGCCAGGCGGTCCTTGCATCCCGCCGCACGCAGGGCGACCGCGCCCAGTGCCGCCAGAACCAGTCCCTTCAGCGCCAGCAGCACGAGATTGGCGGCGGGATGATCCATCGGCAACCGGTTGCCGGGAGTCTCCGCGAGGAGATCAT
This sequence comes from Planctomycetaceae bacterium, assembly GCA_046339535.1. GTDB lineage: Bacteria > Planctomycetota > Planctomycetia > Planctomycetales > Planctomycetaceae > UBA10511. The sequence goes on from JBKDUK010000242.1 coordinate 63,657, forward strand.
CGGGCCCCAGTTGCAGACGGGCAGCCAGCCAATTCCCGCCACGGTAGGCGGCATTGCTGAGACTCTGATTGCGTTTCGAGGCGACATGGCCCCCGAAATCATCGGTGCGGACATCATTGACCTTCGAACTCACGTTGTTGTGGAACGTATCGAGCAGTTCGAGGTTTCGGCTCCAGCCGACGAGCATCGAGGGGATGAGCAGAAACGACAGCACCGTGCCCAGGGCGAGGCCAATCGCCACGCTGATGAAGCGTTTGCGGAGGTGCGTTCGATGCAGGGCCTGGACGAGCAGCATGCCAGCCAGACAGGCGACCGGCAGGGCGGGGGTCAGCTTGATGGCGACCGGAATCATCAGGATCACTCCCCCCAGAACCCAGATCTGGGGACCACGATGCCGCAGGACCAACCGGACTCCCAGCAGCAGGCAGTACAGCAGCAACAGCCCCACCTGTCCGCGTTGCAGACAGTTCAGCGCGGGGAGTAATCCCGCGGCAAACGCCAGTCCCAGGAAGATCAGTTCCTGGCGCCGGGAGGTATTGCCCGACTGGTGGACGCGATCCAGCAGATTCCGGCATTCGCAGTAGGTCCCCAGCAGGCACAGGACCGAAATCCAGAAGAAGATCCCCGCCGGCCAGGGATCGGGCAACTCGGCGATGGGCGAGACCAGAACCGCAAACAGGGGCGGATAAATGTACGGCCAGCCACGGATGTTCGTGACGGCGTACGGATCCTCACCGGCCAGCATCGCCTTGGCCGCCTCGGTATAGACCGTGAAGTCGGTCATGTGGAGCGAGGGATTCCCGGGATCAATCCGGGCCCGCCGCAAGGGGTCGAGCACGAACCAGACCAGCAGGGCGAAACCAATTCCGAGATAGACCGCCCAATGGGTCCGGAAGTCGTCCCACAGACGGAATCTCTTGTGTTTGTGCTTGTGCTCCGAATCACTCACGACTGTTGTACCAGACGTTGCGGAAAAGGCAGTGCAGTCTCAGAAACCGGGACGGAGCTCGTCGTCGAGTCCGTCGGACTGGACCATCGCGACCTGTTTCATCCGGGCGATCCGCCCCAACGCCATGAGGGGGAAATAGATGCGGTAGAGATGGTAGCGGAGGTAGAAGACCCGGGGAAAGCCGGTCCCCGTGAATTCCGGCTCGTCCCACGAACCATCGTCGTTCTGGGTGTCGAGCAGAAACCGCACTCCGGCCTCAACAGCCGGAGAATTCAATTCGCCCGCGGCGCAGAGCCCCATCAGGGCCCAGGCGGTCTGCGAAGCGGTGGGAGTTCCGGTTCCCCGCAACCGGGGATCGTCGTAGGTGGCGGGGGTCTCGCCCCATCCTCCCGATTCCTGCTGGTGCGCCTTGAGCCAGGCCACGGCACGACGCACCCGGGGATCGCCCGCCGGAATGCCAATCGCCGCCAACCCCACCAGCACCTGCCACGTGCCGTAGAGGTAGTTGATGCCCCATCGCCCGATCCAGCAATGGTCGGGCTCCTGATTCTTCCAGATGAACTCCAGCGCCCGGACCGCCAGAGGATGCTGGGCGGTCATGCCAAACGCACCGAACATCTCCAGCACCCGACTGGTGAGATCGGCCGTGCTCGGATCGATCATCGCATTGTGATCGGCGAAGGGAACCTGGGTGTAGATCTCCCGGTCGTTGTCCCGATCGAAAGCCCCCCAGCCTCCGTCGCGGTTCTGCATGTCGCTGACCCAGCGCATCCCGCGGGAGATCGCCCCCAGCATCGGCGACAGGGTCTGCAGATCGGCCAGCGCCTCATCTTTCGACTGGGCCTGCCCTCCCCAGACCGCCGAGACCGCACCCTGCGCGGGATTCTCCTGACGGGGCGTTCCCACCACAAACTCGGCCTGCCACCGCCGCAATTCCTGCTCGGGCAACACGCGCGACAGGGCGATCATCACCATGATCGTGTCGTCGACATCGGGATAAAACTGGTTCCGAAACTCGAAATACCAGCCCCCCGGTTCCCGGAATCCATGCCGGACCGCCCAATCCCCCAGCACCTTCGTTTCCCGCTCCAGCAGCCACTGCACCGAACGCCGCAGCGACGGGTGCGAGGCGGGAACTCCCGACTCCCGCAGGGCAATCGTGGCAATGGCGGTGTCCCAGACCGGAGACCGGCACGGTTCCAACCGCAGGGTATCCCCCTCGCGGATCGACAGCTTGTCCAATTCCTCGAGTTGGCCCAGCACGAGGGGATGATCGTCGGCATACCCCTGCGCCTTCAGAATGACGATCGTCCAGACGATGGGGGGAAAGATCGCCCCCAAGCCGTCACTCTCTTCCAGCCGCTCGAGAATCCAGGCGTTCGCCTTGCGGATGGCGACCTTTCGCAGGGGCTTCAGTCCCAGCCGCTCGACCCATTTCAGGGCGAGGTCCAACCGGCGGAACACCCCCTTCCACGAGACCCACGACTTCTGCTTCAGATCATCGACCACCGTCGCCTCGGCCATCGTCACCGGCAACTCGGCGGGGGTCTTCAGGAACAGTTCATCAATTTGGTGCTCGGGGGGGAGTTTCCGCAGCGGACGGAAGGCCCACATCAGGCTCAGCGGCACCAGAATCTGCCGGGACCACGAAGACATCTCATAGATGTTGAAGGGGCACCACTTCGGCAACAGCATCAGCTCGGGGGGGACAGCCGGACACTGCTCGTACGAAATGACCCCCAGCAGGGCGAAGTAGAACCGGGTGAAACTGTTCACCCCCTCGGCTCCCCCGGCCGCCCGGATCGCCTCACGGGCCCGGACCATCACTGGAGACTGAGGATCGTGCCCGGTGATCTTCAACGCCCAGTAGGCCTTCACCGACGCGCTAATCTCCAGGGGAGCGCCGGGATACATTCCCCAGCCTCCCCCGGGTTGCTGCTGCTGCAGCATGTAATTGGCCGCCAGCCGGGCCGACTCCCCCTGCCCCCGCCCCAGAAAAGCCAGCAGCAGGATGTACTCCGACTCGAGAATCGTGTCTCCCTCCAGCTCTCCCACCCAGTACCCTTCCGGGTTTTGCCGGGTCAACAGCCAGTCGCGGGTCCGCTCGATGGCCGCCCCCAGACGTCCCGGAACCCCCTCGGCCAACTCCCAGGAGTCGGCCGGAGACCCGGGCCCGACAGGGCTGTCGGCCGGGGAAGGGGTGAAGCGGAACCGGGGGGAACCAGACCAGCCAGAACTCATTTCTGGGGCTCGTTGTGGGGGAGACATCGGAGGGTCGCGGACCAGCCTGACGACTCGATCCGGGGATGTTCAAGTGTACGTTAGGAGAACCGGAACCCGCAACCTCAAAGGGTTCGGCTTGTGGCGTTTGGGGGGTTCCGTTACAACGCCGCCCCCTCCTCCTCCATGCGTTCATTCCGTGGCAGGGGCACCGGTTTCGCCGGTCCCCTACCATCCGCCGACCGGCGTCTCTCCTCCCCACTCCCATGACCGATTACGACATCCGCCCCCTGGGACGGAAGTGCAGCGCCACCGGAGCCGATCTGGCCCCCGGGACGACCTGCCATTCGGTGCTGCTGGAACGGGACGGGAAGCTGGTCCGCCTCGACTTTTCGGAAGCAGCCTGGACCGGGCCTCCAGAAGGAGCTCTGGGGGCCTGGAAGTGCATCGTTCCCCAGCCCGCCACGGTTCGCCGGGAACCGCTCGATTCGGCCGCTCTGCTGCGGTGCCTTGAACAGTTGGTGGAAGAGGGCCTGCCCGAGCGCGAAGGACTGCGCTATGTGCTGGCCCTGCTGCTGGTGAAGAAACGTCGGCTGCGGATCGAAGGATCGCGCACCGCCGCCGACGGAGTCTACCTGCAACTCTGCGGAGCGCAGGGTGAAGGAGCCTGGGAAGTGCGCGACCTCAATCCCACCGACGCGGAGGTCGATCAATGGCAACAGGAGCTCAACGCCTATCTCGCGTCGGAATGGCACTGATTCTCGGCCTGGCGCTGGGTTGTGCCCAGACCCAGGAATTTGGACCGAAGACGCGCTGCGTCCTCCCCGAGCAGGTCTCCACCGCCGCCCTCGTCGCGCACGTCAACCAGAACGTGGCCCGCGTCCAGTCGTGGCGCACCCTCAATGCCGAGATTTCCTCTCCCGATCTCCCCTTCCGCGTCGCCGCCTCCGTCGCGGTCGAGGCACCCCGCAACTTCCGGATGGTCGTCCGCAGCCCGCTCGGCCCCGAGGTCGATGTCGGCTCGAATCTCGAACATTACTGGTTCTGGAGCCGGCAGGATGAATCCAAACGGATCTACCTCGCCAGCCACGAACCCGAGTCAGCCGCCTCCCAGCCCAATGGCATGCCATTCCAACCCGAATGGATCATGGAGGCGATGGGGGTCATCGCTCTCGACCCGGCCCGCCTCCAGGAGGTGGCCCGCGATCCGCAGGCCCGCACCGTCACCCTGTCGGAAGAACGCCTCTCCCCCCAGGGAGAACCGGTCCGCAAGCTGACGGTCGTCGACCTCTGCCACGGTCTCGTCCGCGAACATGCCCTGGTCGACTCCCGCGGGACGCTCATCGCCCGGGCGCAACTGCTCGACCCGGTGCGTGACAAGGCCAGCGGAGGGGTCATTCCCTCCCGAATCCATATGGTCTGGCCCCAGGCCAAGATGGATATGACCATGGCCCTCCGCTCGGTCGAGGTGAACACGGCGATCTCCCGTTCGACCTTCACCATGCAGCAATACAAGGGATGCGAAGTGTTTCAGGTCGGGGGAGAACAAGGGCTGCCCACCGGTGCGCTCGGTTCCACGACCGGCCCGTGAGCGGGCCATGTTTCGCTCTCGTGCGGCCTTTCGGCCGAGCATCGATACGACCTCTTGGCCTCTGAGCTCGGGCCACGCGCGTCAGGAGCCGCGGAGTCTTCCCCGATGGCGTTTGCCGCAGTCGTGCATCGGGCGGCTTGTCCCCGGTTCGTTCGACCTGTCGATTCGTTTGCCCTACCGGTTCGTTTGCCCTACCGGTTCGTTTGCCTCGCGCTCGATGTCATTCGCCAGCCGTCGGCCCTCGCGAAGCGATTTTAGACCGTCTCGCACAGGCAGTCGGCAGCTGGTCGGGGCACCCGCAGCGGGCCACACGTTGTCCCGTCGCCGGACGCCATCGCTACCGACCGGTTCAATCGGGCTGCTCGGTCTGGGCTTCTTCCGAATCGACGTCGACGTTTTGCCATTTCATGGCGCGGTGCATGGGCTCGATGCGGAGCACCACCTTGCCCCCCTGAAACAGCCGGACGGTGCCGGTCGAGTCCGAGACGGCAATCGAGATGCAGTCGGTGGCTTTGGAAATGGCCGCCGCCGCCCAGTGCCTCGCCCCCAGCCCCTTTGACAGGGTAATTCCCGTGGCAGGGGCGTCGAGATGCCGGCCTCCGGAGTAGACGACCCCATCGGCCCCAATAATAAACGCCCCATCCAATTGGGCGATTTCCTTGACGCTTTCCCGCACCCGCGGATCGCGGATCTGCCGTTCCTTGGCGCTGTATCCCCGGAACGGATCGTGCACCTGCTCATGCGAGAGCTTCAGCACCTTGCGGTGATTGCCGACGACAAACAGCGTCCCCACCGGCTTCCCCTCGCGTCCCTCCCGGCCGATCTCGACCGCGAGGTCGACCACCAGCCGCAGGGTTTCGAGGGGGACCTTGGTCTTCAGCTGCTGCAGATCGCGGGCGGTGAGCTTCGAAAGGTGTTCTCCGAGGCTGATGACGCTGAGCGTGTCGATGTCGTGCAGCTCGAAGCCCGGATACAGGGCCACGACCTTGTCACCGCTTTGCAGCAGCTCGTCGGCAATCGCCTCAAGCAGCGCCTGGCTCAACTGCTGCCGGCGGGTCTCGGGTTCCTGCATGAGGGGGACGAGATCGACGTCGTCATCGAGCACCGTGCGGAACATCTCCTGCCGGTCGGTCGCCACCACCAGCCGGGCCGGGTGCAGCCGATCGCGAATTTCCGCGAAGTCGTACAGCCTCTCGGCCAGCAGCACAATCGTCTCGGCCTCCACCTCGGAGGCAATCCGCCGGGCACTCGCGAGCAATTCAGTGAAGGGCTTGGAG
>JBKDUK010000243.1:0-84544 GCA_046339535.1 Planctomycetaceae bacterium
CGGACGGCGATCTTCCAGGGAGCCAGCAGCTCGGAAATCTCGCGGGACTTCTTCCGGTTGCGACTGCTGAGAACCAGTTCGAAAGGAGTGGACATGACGCGATGCTCGTGGAGACCCCGACGTTTGTCAACAACGGGCCACGGCGGGCAACACTTCCTTACCAGCGGGGAACTTCCATGACTTCGGGAACCGGGTCGGCAGTCCACGACTTGACGGGCGTCTTGCCATCCTTGCCCAACAGGTAGAAAGCCTCACCCACCAGAACCTTCTGCTTGGTCCGCGGATCTTCCCGCTCTTTGCAGCGCAATTCGTTCGCCAGTTTCAGCAGGGCGGGATCTTTGGGAGTGGCGAAAGACCCCACCGTCACCACCGATCGGAACCGCTCGTGGTAGACGTAGGCCTCCAGCTTGTACTGGTTGCGGAGCACGGTGGCGAGTTCGTCGGCACTTTCTCCAGCGGTATCCAACGAGATGTTCCGGCGATCGGACAGGGTCTTCTCGAATTCCTCGAATTTGGAAGGTTCCACCGACGACAGCCCGTAGAACGAGCAGACCACGAGAGTGTACTTGCCCTTGTTTTCCAGCAGGGAATTCCGGCGACCCGAGTTGAGAGTCACCATCAGCGGATCTTTCGTCCGCTGCTTCAATTCATCACTGGGAATCAGGGGGTTGGGGGCCATGAAGGCCTTTTTGAAGTTCAGCGGCACGGCCTCTTGCTTGCCATGGTGGGTGACTTCCACCTTGGGGCTCATCTTCTTGATGAACTTGAGAGTCGACTGGGCCGTCTTGTCCTCAATGCTGGGATAGTTTCCTGCGAGGACGGCGATCTCACCGTGTTGGGCGGTGTAGTGCCGGGTTTGACGACGCTGGCTTTTGTCGAGAACCTCGATGTCCTCGATCTGCTCATCCTGCTGGTAGATATAGGCGGGAATATTCTTGGCCCGCAGCAAGGACACCAGCTGATTGGCGGCATCGATCGAATTCTGCCGCTGCTCGTCCGACTCACCCGAGAAACTGGCCACCTTGATCATCCACGGGCCGTGCTTCTTCCGCAGGTGATAGACCTTACTGGGGTCCGATTCAATCTTGCCGGCCCAGGCGATGCCCGAGATCAGCCAAACCAGAGCGGCGGCGACAGAGAGAATTCGAAGCGACGAAAGACGGAGATTCCGCACGAGAGACTCCCTTCAAACGCGGACGAAATCAGCAGGAGACTGGTATCAGGATTCCCCAGACACATCCTGTGTCCGTGGAATCCCCAACACCCAGCCGCCGAATCCGGAGATTCGTGCTGGGTGCATGCCAGTGAGAGCCTGAAAGGCCGGGAACAGAACTTAAAAAGGAGCAACCACCGACAGGCGACGGTTTCTAGCACTTCGTTCCCGACAGGTAAATACGAATCGCTTACGACTCGATTTCCAGGGTCGTGATCAACGGACTGACCCGTTGGGCTTTGGCCAACAGAGCCGCCTTGTCAGCCTCACTCGTGGCCTTCGCGAACTTTTCGCGCAACTTCTTCAACTTGGCGCGACGGCTGCGGCGCCGACGAATCTCGCGGGTGCGTTCAATCGAACCCATAACACTGGTCACACAGAAATCAGGGCCATCGCGGATCTGGGCAAGGGGACCATTCCCCATCCAAAAGCCAGCTCCGCTTCATGGAAGATCTCTCATCATACCGGGCACGCGTTTCCCGGTCAAATTGCACCCGGCACGGGAAAGTGAAAGCGCAGGGGGAGATCGCTGACACCGGCCAAACCAAGGGATTCTCATCCACACAGATGAGACCACGCCCTATCAAAGACGAGCTGACAGCCCAGCGACTCTGCCTGCCACCACAAACCTGAATTCCGGGGACACATCAGCGGATTCCTGCCATCACAAATGCCCAGGAAACCTGGCGGGGATCACCCACGCGGCCGTCACCACCTCTCTAGAGGTACTAGACGGACGCACTCCTCCACACGATCAAACCACTACCGGTGGGGGCGGCTTTCGCCGAGACCACAAGATATCGAATCCAGCCAAAGAATGCCCCACACCGCTCCACACAGCATTTCGGGCAAAAACCGGAAAATCGATACAAATTGACTCATTGGTGAAATCATCACGGGCCGAAAAAGAGGGACAAGCGTCATAAATCGCCGCGACCATTCCGGTCGGGCATTTCTTCCCTGCCCCTGCTTTCCCACCCCCAGTTGCCATGATTTCTCCCCTTCGCTACCGGCTGGAGCAACTCATGAAAAAGGCGCGTGTTACCTCCGCGCCTTGCCTCGCCATCATGGCCGCCGGACTGCTGGCTGGCTCTGCGGCCGCCCAGGATGTCCCCGGGCGGGCTGCGGTGGGCGATGGATCTTATGGATTCGACCGCTTCGGCAACCGCAACTATCAGTTGCGGTCGGACATCGGAGACGGGGTCGGGTACAGCAGCGGGTACCAAACCTTCGGTATCTTCCAGCCGTTCATGCTGGAGGAAGACCAGTCGCTGCTCTTCGTGAATCCTCGCGGGATGGTCACGTATGACAGTGCTCACTTCGCGGGCAGCCTCGGTGGCGGTCTGCGATTCATGAATCCCGAGACCGAACGGATCCTGGGCTTCGGAGCCTGGTGGGACCATGACTCCACCGGAGACTTCGATTATGACCAGTGGGGGCTCAGCCTGGAGTCGCTGGGGAATGTCTGGGACTTCCGGATCAACGGCTACATCCCGGTCTATGATGGGACCAACATCCTGCGTCAGAACCTGACCGGGAATGTTTTCTTCGTCGGAAACAACATCGGTTTGGGGCGGACCACCGTCTACCAGTCGCAGTTCGGGGGTGGTGACTTCGAGTTGGGCGGGGCCATCATCCCGGGGTTCTCCGACGCTGGTTTCCGGGCCTACGCCGGGGGCTACTACCTGCAGGGTGACGACACCATCGGGGCCGGTTACGGTGTGAAGGGCCGCGTTGAAGCACTCGTGACCCAGAATTTCCTGGTGAACGTGGGCTACAGTAACGACACCTTCTACGACAGCAACCTGACGGTGGCCCTGACCTGGTACTTCGGGACTGGAGAAGATGCCCGCTGGTTCCAGCGAATTCCCCAGACCAACCGGCTCTATCAGCAGATGGAGCGCAACTACCGTAATATGGTGCTGACGCACGAGGTGACTGACTTCGTGAAGGCCCTCCGGGCCGGCGGTACCGGCGGCTCGGGTGGCGCTGTCGGAACGCCCATCACTGTGGTGCATGTCAACAACACGGCGGCGGGCGGCGGTGATGGCAGCTGGGAACGTCCTCTGAACTCGCTCCCGGGAACCACCGGCTCCGATGTCGACATCATCTATGTCGACCGCGGCAACGGCACAACCCAGAACATGACCGGCGGAATCGTCCTGAACGATTGGCAGCGCCTGTTGGGCGAAGGGGTGCAGCACACCTTTACCTCGACGCAGGGCACCTTCCTGTTGCCCGGCTACTCGCCGGGGGCTTTCCCCTCGATTACCAACCTGACTGGCGATGCCGTGATCCTCGCCAATCACAACGAGGTCTCCGGGTTCAACATTCCGAACCCAGGCGGAAGCGGGATCTACGGAAACAACGTTCAGGACTTCAATCTCAACAACCTCAACATCACCAGTTCGGGCCAGGCGGGCATCCAGATCGACAATGCCAGCGGCACGGGACGGATCACGGATGTTGATGTCGCAGGGTCGGCGGGGAACGGCATTCAGATTGCCAGCCAGGGTGGCTCGGTCTTGAATCTGACCACCCGCAACGTCTCCTCCTCCGAAAACAGCGGGTCAGGCCTCGATGTACGCGGCTTCGATACCTCGCGGATCACTTTGGCCAGCACCCTGGATAACTACAGCGACAACGATCTGAACGGTGTGTTTCTGGGTGGAGCCGATTTCTCGACCGTCACCGGGACCTTCACGAGCATCACGGCCAAGACCAACGGTCTCGATGGTGTGCAAGTGTTTGGATCCGGCAATGCCGACGTCAATGCCTCGATTCTGGGAACCCTCTTCACTCGCAGCGCCGTCTCGTCCAACCAACGGGACGGGATTCATATGCTGTTGCAGGATGCGGCCACGGGAAGTCTGACCGTTCGACGGACCGACATCCTCGGGAACGCCCGCGACGGGATTCGAGTGGACCTCCAGGACAACTCGGTGGGATCCCTGCTGGCCGACAACAACCGGATCGAAGGGGGTTCAGTGGGCCTGACTTTCTTCATCTCGGGGAATACCTTCCTCGATCCGTTCTCGATCACCAACAGCTCGCCTGTCGGCGGCCCGAACATGGTCGAGTTTGATCTGAATCTGTCGGGTACGCTGGTCTACGACACCGTCGGATTCGCCGCCACCCCGTTCGCCGTCGTGCCTCCGACGCAGATCACGACGGGACTGCAGACGGTCAATGGCACAACCCAGCCCCCTGGCTGGACGGTCGCCGACAACTCGCAGAACCTGAACCTGACCTTCGACGATTTCGCTCCCACCGAGACCTTCTCGTGGAACATCGATATCGATCCCAGCCCGGGTATTGACGGTGCCGTGTTCGGAAGCGACCTCATCGGGTCAACCGTCCAGGCGACCTATGAAGACGGCCAGATCCTCACAGGGCTCCTCGTGGCGGTTCCCGGGGATCCCGACGCCTCGACCTTCGTCGCGACATCGGGTTTGGGGGGTGGCAATGGGATCAACATGATCACTTCCGGGAACGCCCTCCTCAACAGCGCGACCATCACCAACAACACGATCCAGCGGACGGGTTCGAGCGGTGTTGCCCTCGATATGTCGGGGAATTCGAACATCGGGTTCGGCGGCGTGAACATCGCGAACAACACGATCACCGATGTGGGGTCGGCTGGAGTTTTCGATGGCGTCCACCTGCTGGCTCGCGATCAAGCCAACCAGGCGGCCCTCTCCGGAATCACCATCGATCAGAACAGCATCACCGGCAGCTCGGGGAATGGTGTCGGCCTGCGGGTCGAAGACGCCGCCCTGTTGCAGGCGGTGCTGACGGGCAACACCATCTCCGACAACACCCTCGCCGGCGTGGCAGGCTCGGGATTGGGAACGCCTGGTGCGGTTCCTCCCGCGACTCTCAATGTGCAGTTGCTGGATGAGAATCTCATCAGCAGCAATGACGGCGGCGGCGTGCTGTTCGACACAGTCAATGTCGAAACCCTGCTGCTGGTGCAGAACTCCGAGATCCTGAACAATGGTGGGATCGGCATCGGGGCCACGGCGACCAATGGAGATCTCGACCTCGTGGTGGGCGGGGCCGGACTGACAGAGGGTGTGACGATCGACGGCAACGTCGGTGCGGGGATCGCGATGACCCTGCTCGACACCGCCACCGGCAACCTGTATGTCGAACAGGCCACGATCATCAACACCGCGGACGACCCGGCCAGCCCGATCTACAACGGGCAGGGAATCGATGTCCGCCTGAGCGACTCGGGAGTGCCGGCCACCGCCACCGCCACACTCGAATCGCTGATGATCTTCAACAACCAGATCGGCAGTGATACCAATGCCGCCGATGGAAATGCCGGCTCAGGCTTCTCGCTCTATGCCGACAATGCCACGACGGTGGCTCTGGGGATGATCGACGGGAATATCATCGCCAACAATGGGGCCGATGGGCTCTTCTTCGACCGCCGCAACACCGCCACGATTGATCAGATGTTGATCACCAACAATCTGATCAACTCGAATGCCCAGTCAGGCATCGAGATCAACGCCCGCAACGCCAATAATGACGTCAACGATTACATCATCGCCAACAACGAGATCACCAACTCGGGGGCCGACGGCGTCTTGATCAACGTCGAGGCGGATGCCCAGGTGAATGCCGATCTGTTTGACAACCTCATTGCCAACAATGCCGGATTCGGTGTCCACACCACCGAATCGATCAACGCTCAGGCCGACACCCGTTATGTCGATGGGGAATGGCATGGCAACGAGATCGTCAACAACGGCCTCGCCGGTATTCAGCTCGACTCGGCTGTCGATGATCTGTCGATTGGTGTGCCCGGGAATGGCAACATCATTTCCAACAACGGCACCGGAGGGATCGTGGTGAACGGCCCCGGGACCGGCCAGATCACCGACAACACCATCAACAACAATGGTGGCACCGGTATCGACCTGAACATCACCTCCAGCTCGGTCAACCAGATCAATGTCTGGGCCATCAGCCTGAACTCGATCACGGGGAATGCCGGTGACGGCATCGAGATCCTGAACGACCAGGCCCGCTTCGACCCCCTGACGCCCGGATTGCAGGTCACCCTGACCGACAACAACATCCGCCGCAACACGGGACGCGGTATCGACATTCTGAACCGTGTTGGATCCGCGGGTCGAGCCGACCTGACCATCTCGGCCGCCGGGAACTCGATCATTGAGAACGGACTCGAAGGGGTCTATCTCGTCAACACCGCCTCGACGACGCAAGGCCAGACAGCTCCCGCCACCGCCGCTCTGGCGGCGGATGGTGCAGTCGATACCCGCCCGCGGACCATCTTCGACTTCACCGACAACGTGGTCACTGGCAACGGTGTGAGCAGTGCCTTCAATACCACGGGTCTCGTGATCCGGGTGGGCACCAGCGACGGTGATGCTGGCCCCACGTTCTCGGGCGGTTTCTTCACCAGCGGACGGGGTGGTGTGCAGGCCTCGGTGGTCGACAACACCTTCGGCGGCAACTTCGGCAACGACATCTACTACGAGTCGTTCGTCTCGACAGTTGATCCGGCTGTCACGGCGGGCACCTGGACTGACACCGATTTCGTGATCAACTCCTACAGCAGCGACCCGCTGGCCCGGTTCGATCTGACGCAGCACAGCAACGTGTTCGACTCGGCCGCGGTCACCAATCGGGGAGCCGCCTACACGAATGCCGAGCCCGACTTCAAGTCGCGTACCACCGCTGCGACCGATCCGGGACCGTTCGATTTCGATACCCGGCCCCGCAACGCCCAGCGTCTCGCGGCCCGGTTTAGTCTCGCACCGGCAACCCCCGGTGGCGGTTCGAACGCCTTCCTGTATCCGGGTCTGGGCCAGAGCACGTTCCGGTTGTTCACGGCTCCTGGTTTCGACGCGACCGCTGGATTCATCTTCGACACCATCCCCTACACGAGCACCCTCAGCTCGAATGGTGCGGGTCCCGATGCTCCTCCCGAGTCGCTTCCCTTCGGCTGGACCCTGGTCCCCTAAGACAGCCAACTCGGTCCTGTTGACTTGATGCGTCCCCTGCCCGACCAGCCCCAGACTGGTCGGGCAGGGTTTTTTATTGTTGACCCCTTTTCCACAGACCGCGTGCAATTGACCCGGTCACGACGAATGGGGACGATGCTGTCAGCTGGAGTTGCCCGCGTGCTGTGCGCAGGACCTCCCGATGCCCCCCTTCCACCGACTGTTTCCCCTGGATGACCGAACCTCTCTCCGCCGCCAGCGAGCCGGCGCGGTTGCTGGCCCAAGACCTGATTGACCGGATCGAACAGCTGATCCTTCAGGCCGAACAAGAGGCTGTTCCGTTGGAGGTCGATCCCCAGCGGCCGCGGTTGTTCCAGATGTTTGCCGAGGCCGAGGCGGCGGGGTTCCTGTCTGACGAATCGCCCATTGACCTGTCATGCGACGCCATTGCCCGGCATCTGGCCGATCGCTGGAACCTGCGTGACCTGGGCCAGGCGGTCTCCCAACCCACCCGCCTGCCCCCGTCCCAGCTTAAACGGCTGCGGGTGTTGTGGTCATTTATGCGTCTCTGGATGGAATGGACCTACGCCTGGCAGCGCTGGCGGGAATTCCATCCCTCCGAGGGGGAGAGTTCGAACAATCCCTCCACCGAGACGGATTGAGTGAGGCAGGGCGGCTGGCAACAGCCATGGTCCCAATGAGTGGGGAAATGCGTCGAAGCCCCGGCCATCGATCACTCCCTGCATCGTAACGATTCGACCACGGGACGGGCTCCCCGTTCCACCACTCCCCAACTCCGTTTCATTCCGGTTCGTCGGCGACCCGAAGCGGCGAATGAAACCGTCGGGTGGCGGTTTGTCCCAGATTCAAACCGATCCGGGCGGCGTTCAGCATTTCGGGATCGATTCGTGGGCGGGCGGGTGCGGAAGTCCGCGGACCGTGGGAAGGCAAAGCGTCGTTCTCCAAACCGGAAGCCGCTGTGGGAACGTCCCGCTCTTGAGGAGTGGCCAACTCGCGGCTCTCAGAGGGCATTCCCAAAACCACCCGACCCACTGTCGCCAGGGTCCGGGTGCTGAAGACTGGCCAGGCGTGGGTCGGCGAGGCGTCGCGATCTCCAGGCGGCAACTCCGAATCGACTTCGATCCCGGTCGGGTCAGACCCGGAAGCCGTTGTTGCCCGAGGCACCGTTCGAGCGGCGGAGGGAGACCTTGGCGATTGATGGACAAACGGGGCAGGTCCTTGGCTGCCGGTTGTATGCTGTTCCGAGACACTTTCTCCCAACTCTGAGTCTGCCTGCACAACACTCGGTCGTGCGGCCACAACCTCCTCAACCACAGACTCGTTCACCTCGGCGTCCGCGGTCACGTCCTCGGCGGAGACGACCTCATGAGAGACGGTTTGGATGGCCGGACGTTCGGCAAGGTGACGTGTCGCCAGTTCCCGCTCCTCGGGAGTCGCTGGCACAGATTGCGGTGCGGGACCTTCGTCGAGGGGGGAGGACACATCCAACGGTTCCGTGACCGGTACCGGTCCCATTTCCAGAGACGCAGTCCGCGCGAGCGGCGCGGGACCTTCTTCTTCGAATTCGGACCGGACCTCCACCGTGGATTCGGAGAGTTCCTCGTTTCGGACAGTACGACCACGAGGTGAAGGAGCGCTCAACCTGGCCACCGCACGCTGCGTCTCATTTCGAGACGACCGATCCTCCAACTCAAGTCGAACTTTTGTGAGGAGTGCCTGGGCCTGGGCTTCGGTTCCACCCCGCCGAAAGTACTCGAGGGCCTCGGCCTCATCACCACGATGAGCCGCCAGCCACCCCAGATTGTAAAGGGCCGTGGCATGTTCGGGATCAAGCTCGAGAGCCCGCCGCAATTCGCCCATCGCCTCGCCATCCCGGTGCTGCAGAAACAGCGACCACCCCAGGCTGGTGTGCAGGTGGGGATTCTCCGGCTCGCGGACGAGGGCGGCGCGGTAGTGTTCTTCTGCCACACGGAAATCCTGTTCCATGTCGGCGGCCACCGCGAGGTGATGATGCGCGTCGGCATGGCCGGGATCCAACACCAACAGCCTGCGATAGGCGTGAAGTGCAGCGGCGTTGTCTCCCGCCTCTTTGGCCCGCTCGGCCTCGGCTTCCACTGCCTCGATGCGGGCGGCCAGATCGGCCCGATTGGGAACCTTGGCCGCCGGGGCAATCGAAGTGCCGCGTGTCTTCGCAACGGGTGTGGTGTGCGAACAGCCCGCCAGCAGGCCTATGGAGACGCCCAGGGCGCAGCACAACACGCGTTCCATATGTGGAGGCAATGGCAAAGGGGTGAGCGCGGCAACAGGCCTCCATCCGAAAGGGATGGAATTGACGCCGGGAGGAGAGGGGCTGTGAACGGGGGGGAGTAGAGAGGGAGGAATGGCGGTTTACCACGGCATCCCTCAAGATGTCGAGAGGACTTTTGAAAAAACAGGGGGACCGTCCGCATTTTGACTCAAGCGGACGGGGACCGCGCGCCGGGCTCTGATGGCTGTCGCCCGGTTCCCCCGTCGGGCACCCAACCCGTCAGCAGACAACGCGCTCTTGAGGAAAACCAGGAGGTCGTGGTATGACTCCATCCCCTTCCCGCGTTCTGCGGATCCTCCTGCCTGCGGTTTGTCCCCCTGTTTCGTGCCTGCCTGTCGGGGGTCTGGTTCCATGCGACATACTCTTTCCCTCTGCCTCATGGTCTGCGCGGGGATGCTGTCATGCTCCCCTCCGCTGGAGGCGGCTCAACGTCCGAAGTTACCCTACACGACGACAGTCCTGGCCGATTCCGCTGAAGTCCGCTCCGGCCCGGGAAGCAAATACTACGCCACCAGCCGTCTCCGGCGCGGACAGACCGTCACCGTCCACCGCCATGATCCGGGAGGGTGGCACATGATTGCTCCCCCGGCTGGCAGTTCCAGCTGGATTCCCGCCGATGCGGTGACCAAAACCAGTCCCCGCTCCGGAGTGGTCAAGGTGGCCCAGGTCGATGTACGGGTCGGAGGGCTGGACGCCCGCGATCACGATGTCTACCAGTCGCGGTTACTGGAAGGTGACGAGGTTCAAATTCTCGGTGAGCAGAAACTTCCCGGTGAGAATGCAGACTCGTCCATCCACTGGTTGCGAATCGTCCCTCCCCGAGGCGAGTGGCGATGGGTGGCGGCCCAGTCGCTGGCCCCCCCGGGCACAGCGCAGTCGAAACGCACCATCATTCCCGCGGGGGGCTTCGCCGACGAACCTGCGGAGCCTGGCGGTGAAGAGTTTGCGGAGGAAACCGCGTCTGGCGGTGTGAATTCCCCCGATACCCCTGGTTTTACCGGGGGGAGCAGTGCCGAGCCCACGGCCCCCCCAAGGGTGACCCCCAGTTTTCCCGAGGAGGAAGCGGCCGATCCCGCCCCTCTGGCCGAAGTGGATGAGATCCGTCCCGCCGAACGGCCCTATGTCGATGCAGAACCACGCACGCCGACCCGTCCCAAGGGGGTCAAGTCCCGCGGGGGATCGTCGGCTCCCGCCTTGGAACCGGCGCATGATGAACAGTTCGAAAGCCAGTTGATTGCGTTGGAACGACTGGACGAAGACCTGCGCCAGATGGTGCAGGCCGAGCCGCTCCGTTGGGATCTCGATGGGATCGAGGGGGCCTATCGCCGTCTGGGAGCCACTTTCAGCGACCCCGCCCTGACGGGCATGCTGGAAGCGAGGATTCACAAGATTCGCGGATACCGGCAGATGCAGCAGCAACGGCTGGCCATTCGGCAAATCATGCTCGACACCGAGCGACGGGATGCCCAACTGGTGGCGGCTCAACGAATGGGGCTTCCTCCCGGTCCGATTCTGACCCCCCGCCAGACATCAGTCGCTCCCCCTCCCCGGGGAACGTCCGTGGCCGCCCGCCCCGCAGCCGCTGTCGCCAGCAGTGGAGGCAGAGCCCCCGGGGCAGCTCCCCCTCAAGTCGTCCCACGGCCCGAATATGACGGAGCGGGCATCGTGCAGCCGGCCGGTCGCCCAGGTCTCCCCCCCTATGCGCTCGTGGCTCCCGATGGACGGATCCTCGCCTACCTGGCCCCCACTCCGGGGGTGAATCTCAATTCGTGGCAAAACCGCGAAGCAGGAGTACTGGGACGGCGGGCTTACGACTCTCGCCTGGGAACGGATGTGATCACGGTCACCGGTGTCGATCCCGTCCGGCTTGTGCGCTGATTTTTCGTTCCGCTCACCAGGTCCGGGCTTCGAAACGCACTCCACGACCGGAGTTCCCCTGGATCAACCGCGACGATCGATGAGGTGCTGCGCACGCCCGGCTCCGAGGCAGCACGAACGCGATGCGGCTTTCGAGGTTGAGTCAGCCCGGCAACAGTGAGCGGACCGCCTTCAGCAATTCGGGAACCTGCTGCGTACCAGCCAGCCAGGTGCCGATGGAGTAGAACAGGCAGCAGCCCACCAAAATCAGATTGCGCCACCAGCTGGGACGCAAAGGTCGGGGCAGCAGTGTATTGTTCACGATCAGCACCTGCAGCGACGCGACCGCCAGAACGAAATTGGCGATGAACCCCAGGAACTTGAAGAGCTGCATCGCCTTGCCGAAGAGCAGCGCCGCACCGCCAAACAGCGTGACACAGATCAACACGCTGAAATAGATTCGGGAGATGCCCCCCTTCCGTTCCCGCAGCCGGGGGCTGGCGGTCCACAGGATGTCGGTCACATTCCGGACCATGGCATCGGTGTTCCCGTGGTGGGTCGAGAACAAAATCCAGAATCCGTTGATGAGCCCCAGACCCCACAGCCCCCCCCAGAGTTTCGAGGCGAGTTGCTGCGCCTGATAGGCCCCCGCATTGGGACCATCCAGTTGCAGGCTGGGATCGACGATATACAGGGCGAGATTGACGTTGAGGAACATCCCAAAGAAACATCCCAGCGCCCACAACCAGATCTGGTCGGCCTCAACATACTTCCACCAGGTCCGCCAGCGGGCGAGATTGGTCTCGGTGAGGGGAAAGACCTTGCCTACGTGAGAGGGGCCTTGTTCCTCTTCGGTGAAAGCCCCACCAATGGCTCCGACCCGGCCCCCCATGCCAAAACCCTTGTCGCGCACCCAATTCGAGATGATCAGGTTGCCGATCCCTCCCGAGCCGGCGGTGGCGGCCAGGGTCGCCAGAAGCAGCAGATCGATGTGTCCATCCGCCTCGCGCGGGGCGGTACCAAATTTGAAGAAACCGGCGAACGTCTTCCACGAATGCTCGAAGGGGATGTACCACAGGTTCACGAACATCAGAAACACGAAGATGTAGGCGATCATCGCCCACGAGACCCGTTCGAGCGTCCGTTCGATCTTGTCCCCTGAGGCAAGCAGCGCTACTCCCAGGGCCATCACCAGGTAAGAGATCAGGATCAGGGAGGTGTCATTCTCCCCTTTCTCGCCGGGCATCCGGGACAGGAACAGCGCAAACAGTACCGGGGCGCACCCCCGGGCGAGCGCGGGGACCCCCAATTGCAGGATCGTGATGAAGGTATAGGCCCCTCCCCAGACGGAAGATCCGGGGCGCAGGCGCATGATGCCGGTGAGGATCGGCTCGCCCGTGTAGAGCGTGTAGCGGATTGCCTCGAGGTTGAAGAACAACTGCAGGATGATGGCGGTGGTGGCGATCCAGAACACATCCACGCCATGTTTCACGGCGGTCGCTGGTCCGACCAGCCACTCCCCCCCTCCAATCGAGGCAGCCAGCAAGATGGCTCCGGGGCCAATCACCCGGAACACATTGCGGGCATTGAACGGCAACGGTTCGGGCAGGTCATCCTGACCCCATACGGGAAGCCGGCTCATAAGCGCAGGGCCTTGGAGGAAAACGCGGAAAAAGTGCCATCCAGTCGGTATTCCGGCCGGGATTGGGCCCCGGCCGGAATCATCATCGTGGTCAGACCGGGGCACAGGGATCTCAAGCAGGCCCTGACATCATTCCGCGCCGGGAAGCCACAGTTTGCCCTTGGCGGGAGCGGCTGCTTCCGACTCCGGAGTCCAGAGTTGGCCCGGAACACCTCCACCGGGAAGTTCAATGGGACCATCGCTTCCGTGCCAGGGACCTTCGTCGACGAGGTTGCGGAGCGCGGTCACCAGATCGCGCTTCAACTCGGGCAGCTTGGGGATGTAGGTGTGCCAGATCCGCAGGGCGATCTGCCGCACCTCGTCCTGTTCCTCGAGCAGCCGGGACTGCGTCAGCAGCCGCAGTTCCCACATGACCTGTTGCTGCAACGGCACCCGCTTTTGCCGGGCTTCTTCGAGAATCTGCCGCAGCAGCTCCCGCGCCTTGTCGTGCTGACGCTGGTTGTGCAGCAGGTCGGCCAGCATGTGGCTGGCGGTCTGCTGCAGGCGTCCCTCGGCATCGATCGAAGTCCGCCCCCGAATCTCGGCGAGGCAATCGACCATCTGCGGGAGGGCCGACGTCTCGGCAATCAGGCTGGCTCTCAGCAGTGTGTCGTCGGCGAGCGACGGGTAGTCGAGCCGGCGCAGGGCGAGGGGGTTCAGCGAACCCAGTTCAGCGAGGGTGACGGTGCTTCGGGGGGTGAGGGGGAGCTGCAATTCCTGCCGCAGGGCATCGACATCGAGCTGCGTCGAAATCTGCAACAGACCCGCCTGGGCCACAATCACCGCCGCCCGCAGCGGGGTGGCCAGTTCCGCCACTCCGACCGCCTGCCGGGGGGTCTTGCCAGAGAGCAGGGCCTGGGGGGTATCCCGCCACTGCTCCAATTGACGGGTCATGCTGTCATGGCGCAACCGTGACGATTCGAGCGCGGTGCGGGTCGGCCGGTAATAACTCCCCAACAATACCCCCACTTCCGGAAGGATGATCTCCCGGCAGTTGGCGTCCTCGTCGAGGGTCAATTCGCCACCAGCCGCCTCGGTCAGCAGGGACTTCAGGGCGATGTCGTCGGCCCGGCTGTTGGTCATCAACATGCCGGTGGGGCCCCCCTGATCGGCAGGCCGGTTGTAGACGACCAGCGTTCCCTGCAGCCGGACCAGACGGTCTTCTCCCGCCGTGGGAACCGGCTCGGCCGTGAACGAGTAGGTCACCCGTGACGGATCATGTGGCTCGTGCATGGCCGGGCTGTCATGGTCATGCTCGTGGGGGGCGTCCACCAGCATGATCCGCGGGTTCCCTTCCAACTTTTCCATCAGCCGGCCCAGCGAGGCGCACTGCACACGGCGCTGCATCAGCTCGCTGCCGTTCTCGGCAGTGGGGGGATCCAACAGCCGGGCCAGCACAAGCGTCTCGGCGGCCGACTCGGGTTCGGGATCATTGGCCGCCGAAGCGGTCAGCGCCTTGACGGCCAGCGGTTCCTCAGCGGCCCAGGCGTGGCACAGCCCGATGTTCCACCAAATGGCAGGGTCATTCCGGCGTTCGCGGGCGACAGGCAGAAAGGCCTTCGCGGCGTCACTGTAGCAACCCTGTCGCACCAACTGGATGGCGGTATCGAATTGTGCCTGCAATCCACCGAGGTCGGGGATATTCCGCAGTGGATATTCGACCCGCAGTGGGAACAGCACCGACGCGTCACGGGTCATGCCCGTGACGACCTGCAAGGCCACCCGCCGGTCCTCGGGTGGGGCCAGCTCCAGGCCCCGCAGGGTGTACTGCAGCCCGGACAGCGGATGATTGTCATTCGAGAGCTGATCTCCCAGCGCAAACAGGGCGTTGGCCCCCCACGCCGAGATGCCACTGCCGACCTTCTGCAGGAAGCGGTTGAACTTCTTCTGGCAAGAGGGCCAACCCCGCTCCCGCAGCTCGACCAGAGCATCGAGGGCCAGGACCGAGGGGTGCTCAGGAGAGTCCTTGAGCATTTCCTGCACCAGCTCGCCGATCCGCTGGTTGAAGGTGGTCGTCTGCTCTGTTTCGGCCGGCAGCCGCATGAGGTTGTCAATCAACGCAAGCCGCAGACCGGTCCGGGCCGACTTGTCGCTGACACCCTTTTTCAGCACCCCCTCCAGGAAGGCGACGGCCTTGTCGTGCTGCTCCCGCTCCTCCAATTCCTCCACCCGGGCCAGTTCGTTCAGAACCGGCAGGCAGCAGAACTTCATTTTCTTGCCGCTTCCACACGGGCAGAGGCGGTAGACTTCTTGATCACTCATCAGGGGTTCCCACAAATCGGTCGGTCGACGACGGAAAGGGAGAGGGTAGCAAAACACATACCCAATGTGGATCGATCCGCGACTCCAGAGAGGGTGGGGGCACAACCCCCACCCCAGCCCCGGGCTGCGCACGCGAGGGGTCGTGCGGACGAGATCCGCCAGATCATCACCGGCGGCTCAGACCCCCAGATCGCGCTTCAGACGGTCCACCGCCTCGACGACGTCGGCCAATTGCCGACGCAGATCCTCGAATTGATCGGCCAGTTCGGCCTGGCGTCGCTGCAATTCCTGCAGTCCCGGGTCGGGTCCCCCCGCCGCAACCGCAGGCCGTCCCATACTGGGGGCGGCTGGTGCGACCGTCGTCACCACAGAGGCCGGTCTGGCCGGAGTCACCTGGGGGGGCTCCTCGGGCTCTCCCTCGCGATAGGCGAGGGTCTGCCCCTCCTGAGGCTGATACAGGTTGTGATCCACCTCGACTCCCCGCCGTTCCAGCGGGCCATCGGCCTGGATCAGTTTCTGGTTGAGCAGCCCCTGCAGTTCGGTCCGCAGTTGCTCCTGCGTCTCGAGGGTCCCCTTCGGCGCCATCCGGCTGGCGCGCGTCCGCAACTCGCCGGCCGCCTGCCGTCCCCGCAGCAGCAGCTCGGCCAGAATTCCGACCTGGGGCTCGCTCAGAGTGAAGCGCCGCCGCACATAGTGCCGGTATTTCTCGGTCCGGGCCCCCTCGGTATGCACGGCCGCCACCAGCCCCAGGTCGCGCAGCTCGTTGAGGGTGTCTTCGATGTCGGTCTCGTCGTAGTTGGTCAATGGCGACCGGTTCGACTTCTGATTGCACCCCGAGATCAACGAGTTGATGGTGAGGGGATAGGAATCGGGGACCGTCAGCGCCTTTTCAATCAACGTCCCCAACACCCGCCGTTGTTTTTTCGACAGCGACGTGATCGGGGGGAGATTGGGATCGGGACCGGGATCATGCATGCGAACACCTTCCATGTAAGAGGAACCCCGGGGCTGGGTGCCGGGGCCAATCAGCTGACAACGCGTGCTAGGTCTCCTCGCGGCCGCTGGTGCCAATCATCTGGTTGACCGCAGTGGTGCTGCCGAAGGCGAACAGACAATCCCCCGCTTCAATCATCGCGTTCCCCGGCGGGGGCATCAATCGCTCGCCGCTGCGTCGCCGGATCCCCACCACGATCACTCCCAGGTCGCGCAGGTTGGTCTCCGCCAGGCGCTTGCCCACATACTGGCTGCGGTCGTCGATCTGGACATCGGCCAGCTCCAGTTCCTGTCCCTGCTGGTCTCCGATCTCGAGGAAATCCTCGATGTTGGGATTCAGCATGAACCGCGCCATCTTCACGGCACCTGTGCTGTAGGGACTGACCACGCGATTGGCCCCCGCCCGCTTCATCTTGGTCGCCGCCGCTTCATCGCTCGCCCGGGCGATGATCTCCAGCCGGGCCGACAGCAGCCGGGCCGACAGCACCACGTAGACATTGTCGGCATCCGTCGGCAGCACCGTGGCCAGCGCCTTCGCACGGCCAATTCCCGCCTCGTGCAACACGGCGTCGTCGGTGGCATCCCCGGCAATGTGCAGCCAACCGGGGTCGGCCTCGCCTTCGAGCCGTTCCGCCTCGCGGTCAATGATGACAAATGGCTTGCCCCGCTCGGCCAGATGCCGGCAGATGGTGATTCCCATCCGCCCCAGACCACAGACGATGTAGTGCCCGCTCAGTCCGTCAATCAGGTGCCGCATGCGCTTCTCCTCCAGGAGCTGCTGGATTTCGCT
Organism: Planctomycetaceae bacterium; assembly: GCA_046339535.1. GTDB lineage: Bacteria > Planctomycetota > Planctomycetia > Planctomycetales > Planctomycetaceae > UBA10511. Next base: position 17,107 of record JBKDUK010000243.1, read on the forward strand.
GCTGAACAGAAACTGCCCGAATGTGAAGGCCGAGTACGAGACCACACCCAGTCCGCACGCCAGGAACCCGATGACGAACAGCCGTCCCCCGGGCCCCAGTGGAACGATCTCTCCATAGCCCACCGTGGTGGTGGTGGTGACCGCCATGTACAGACAGTCGATCCAGGCCGCTTCGGGGGAGCACAACTTGAACCCCACCGTTCCCAGCAGCAACAGCGCGCACAACAACAACAGCGGGGGGACGACCCTCCGCCACAGGATCACTCCGCGATGCCCGCCTTGGTTGCTGAGGGGAAACATGGCGGCCGCAGTCTACAGGCGCAAGAGCCACTTCGACAAACGCGACACGGGCAGATCGCCGGTCAACAGCCGCTCTGCCGAGCCCGCATCCTCCAGCACCGCCTCGGCCGCCAGCCATCCCGACCGCACCGCCCCCTCCATGGTGCTCGGCCAACCCGTCTGAACCCAGTCTCCGGCGAGATACAGCCCGGGAACATCGGTCCGCACTCCGGGACGGTGGCGGTCCGCTCCGGGCAAGACGGCGATCACCGCCCGGTGCTCGGTCACCATCCGGGCCCGCAACAACCGCGCGTCGCGGGCTCCCGGCAACAGCCGTGCCAATTCCCCCGTCACCGTGTCGATGGTCTCCTGCGCCGGCCGGGCCGCCGCCTGGTGCGACGCGCTGATCACAACCTGGCCATACCAGCCTGAAGGCCCCTGTTTCTCGATCCGCTCAATGGCGGATTCCGCCTGTCCGACGGGCCTCCCCTGAATGCGTTCCCGATTGAACAACCACTGACTGGTCTGCCCCACGAAGGTCACATGCCGATCCGGAGTGATCTCCCGGTCATACCACAGATGAACGCTGGAGATCGGCGCGGTCTCAATCTGGCCCGGGCCTTCCGCCGCCGACCAAAGCGGCGCCAGATCCGGAGCCAAATCGGGAACAAGATGGGAAGGAACCGCGAGGACCACGCGGGAGGCCCGGCAGGTATTCCCGTCCCGCAGGGTCACCTGCAGCCCTTCGGGACCGCTTGCAACTGTGCGGACTCCGGCGTTCAGCCGCACCGTGACCCCATGCCCCGCCAACCATCCGAGCAGTTCCTCACCATAGAGCCGCTCCAGCGGCACCGTGGGCAGCCACACCTCCCAGCCGGCGCGATGGGTCAGAAAAGCGTCGACAAACACCTTGCGGGCGTGTGCCGCGTCGAGACGGTCGACCGTTTCCGACAACGCACTCACCAGCACCACATGCCAGAACAGCTCAATCACCCGGGGGGGCTGGTGATGGTCGGCCAGCCAGCGATCAAACGGCAGACCCTCCAGTCGCCCGGAGGGAGTCCCGGCGAGCGCCCGCAACCCCTGCGAGAGATACCAGCGGTCACTCCAGGAGAGATACGACAGGCGGGCAAAGGCAGGCGCGAGGTGCAGCGGCGCGGGAAGCGCGCTGGCGGCAAACACATGCCGCGTCCCCTCGGGCCCGATAAAAATCAGCTCGTCCTCCCTGTGAAAGAGGTCGGCGATTCCCACCATTTGGCAGAACCGGGAGAAATTCGTGCAGCACCCCAGCGAGACATGCTGGCAGTTATCGAGCCACTCTCCTGTCTGGGCGTCGCGGAAAGAACTGGCCCGGCCCCCAAGCCGATTCCGCGATTCCAGCAGCGTGACTCCCCAGCCCCGCGCACCCAAGGCGGCCGCACAGGCCAGACCCGCCAGTCCTCCCCCCACCACCAAGATGTCGCGGTCTCCGGCCGACCCGTCGCCCGTCATCGCTCACCCCGTTTCGTGGGACTGACTGCCGTCGTGATTGAACCTTCCCGCCACCACCGCAGCAGCCATTCGGCCAACAGCCGGTGAGCCAGTTCGTCGTCAGACTCCCTGCCACCCCGGGTGTGCCAGGGAACCAGGCACAAAAAACGCCGGGTCTCGGAAGACCCGGCGTGATGGTGGAAGAGAAGAGCGGGTGATGGGGGTCGAACCCACGACATCAGGCTTGGGAAGCCAGCACTCTACCACTGAGTTACACCCGCAATGGGAAACGGAGCAAGACCCCGTTCACTCGCAGAATTCCAGCTTATCGCGCGCTTGCCAGAGGGTCAAGTATCGGCCTGAAACAAACCTCCCGAACCATGCTGACCAAGCGGCTCCCGACACTTTTCCCCGTCGTCCCCGGCGGACACCACAGTGGGGGGGGCGAAAATCCACACATTTCCACCTCTACAGCAAACGCCACAGGGAGTTTCGCACCCCCTCCAGCCTCACGGGACGGGAATAATGGTAGACCTCCAGACCGCCCGGGATTGCCGTGGGAACCCGCAGCAGACACTCGATCCAGTCGGGACCATTGAAGGCCGAGAAGGCCAGCTGAAATCCCTCGAGCAGTTCATCCGGAGCCAGGTTCAAATCGGGCCACAGAAGCGGACCGGTGTCGGTCTGGTAGATGAAGTCCCGCTCATTCACATTCACCGTCTTCACCGGATAAGTCAGCTCGACCGCGTAGCGCGGTGTCTCCCAGGCGGTGCTGGCCACCAGGGGATGATGACCGTAGGTGGCGTCACAGACCGCCGCCGCCGTCAACAACGGTTCTCCCGGAGCCTCGCCCACATGAATCCGCAGCGCGTCAAACGCCTCGGCACACAGTCCGCTCTGGCGGTCTGGCTGCTGACGGCCCTGCCCGTACAGCAGGACCCCCTGCTCCTGCCCCAAATGCGTATAGGTCTTGATGTTCAGGAATTGCCGCTGCGAGACCACCGGAATGAAATCGGCATTGGGGACCGTCCAGACATCACTCGGGACTCCGACCCGTTCGGTCTTGCAATTCGCTCCCAACACAAATCGGACTGTATTGTCGGTACGCAGATCACGAATATCGCAGACACAATCGAGCTGGATCCGCGCACTGTTCAAGGTGTACGGGGGCGGATGCGAGACCGTCTGCGGTGGTTTCTTCAGCGTGTCGATGCGAAAGGTCAGGAACGAACGGGCAAAGTCGATCGTTGTCATGCCAACACTCGGTCGGGAATGTGCAAGTCAGGGGTGGGCCGACAATCCGGTCAAACCCGGGGCCAGAATACCACAACCGGATGCGGCCCGCAGGACAGTCTGGCTCTCCCGGACCGTCAATCGACCGTCAATTGACCGTCGGAGATCAGCGCGATCGGCCCACCTTCGCTGACAACTGCCAACAGTTCGGCCCCATACAACTCCGCCGGGAGACTTCACTCTCCCGGACCAACTCAATGCCGCCACAGACCCAGCAGGACCTCGATCAGAATCAGCACCACCACCACGACTTCCAGAAACTCTCCCCGGTGCAAGGCGGCCTGATCCGACACCACCTGATAGACCCCCTCCAGCACATCAATCGCCCGGCGAATGTTCCGGCCCCACTCTTCCAGATGAAAGCGAACCGCCAACTGCTGGTAGATCCGGGCGACGTACGGATCCCCCACCAGCATCAGCGCGCTGCTGGTCCGCTCAAACAGTTCGTTCACTTCGGCTTTGAGTTCACCCAGTTCACGCAGCGGACGCCAATGACTCCGCCAGATCGGCAACCGCCGGTTCGCCAGATCGCGAATCATCCCTGAAGCCTGTTTCAGCCGCGAATCCAGCCGGTCATCCAACCAGCGGAACTCCAGCAACTGCAGATTGGCGAAGGCAATGGTTTCCAGCACCTCGTCACAATCGGTGTCGATCACCACCGCCGCCCCCCAGTCGGTCACCAGCAGGTCGGCGGGAGTGTAAGACAGAGTCAGCCGGAGCGCTTCGGACTGTTCCGTCTCCGACAGCGGTTCGTCCTCCAGTCGCACGAGGCTCGCCAACCATCCCCGGCACTCCTCCAGCAACCGCGCTGGAGGAGGGAGGTGCTGTCCCGGGAACAACTGAAAAACAAAAAAGTCTTCGCTCAACGGACTCCAGGCGGGGCGCACAATCGCCGGTTTCAACCGGTCATAAATCGGTTGCAGCAGCTCCCGGGCCGACTGCACCAGTCCCTCGGGCTCAGCCAGCTCTCCCGCCAGACCCGTGAGTTCAGACCGGCTCAGTTGCCAGGGGACCTGCCAGCGCAGACTGACGACCCCGAGGTCGAAGACCAGCAGATCCGCCACTGCCTCCACCCGACCCAACCCGGGCACCTCCAGCGCCACGACCGGCAACTCGAGTCGGAGCGGGGGAACCTGATAGGCGATTGACGCGGGGGTTCGTGATCGCCGGGGCAACTCGTGCCACTCTCCGGGAACCAACCCGCGGGCGGCGTGCAGGTCGATTTCCTCGCCCCAGTCAAACGCCACGAACACATGCAGCCGCCCGGCGATCGCCCCTGCCTCCGCGGTCACTCGCTCCCCTTCAGGAACTGCTCATGAACGCGGTTGATCGCCGCGGAATCCGTTTCACCGTCGTGCACATACAGCCCGTACCGCAACCGGGCCGATTGCCCAGCCGGAAGATTGAAAGGATCGGCGGGCAGGCTGCCGTTGGTGTAGGCGCTCTGCCCAAACGGGCTGAGCGTGAACAACCCATAGTCCCGCACATGGAACCGCGAGCCCCGGAAATTGCGCGGGTGATCCAACAAGGCAACTCCCTTGGTCTGTCCCTCGACCGTCCCCACATAATCGACCCACTTCGAGAGCTGGCCCCAGCACTCCTTTTCTCCCTGCTTCCCTTCGGCATTCTGGATTCTTCCGCCCTGCTTCCCCCGCAGAGTATCGGCCACCCGGATACCAAACATTCCCTCCTTCGTGTCGCCGAAGGTCACGGGGTTCTTTCCGGCCGTGAACTGCAGGTCATAGATCAACAGGCGGTTGGCGTAGACCGAAACAGTGGCGGTTTCGATGATCACCGGCTGGCCATCGTCTCCCAGCCAGTGATTCGTGATGCGCATCCGGGCGGGGTTCCCTTCGGCGGCCAGAATCTCGAGCTTCACATTCTCAATCTTCCCCTTCTCAGCCCAGAACTTGATGCCATTGACTTCGTCAATCGAGCACCAGGCCCCTTTGTGATGCGGATGATCCTCTGGTTTCTCCAGAGGCCGAACAATGCTGATGCCATCCGCCGCCCGGACTGGAAAGAAGTACGGCTTCGGTTGCGACTTGGCCATCCGCAGCGTGGTGAACTCTTGCCCGTCGATATTCACCTGCACCGCGTCGGACCGCGGTTCCAGCCTGACCACCGGCTCGGCCCATCCGAACCGTCCCAGCAGCAGAGACAACACCACCGCAGCCCCGAGACGCCGAATCATCGCATCACCTGCCAGAACCTGAATCTCCAACCGCCTGCGAGTTCACAGCGCCTCGACAGGGATGCGGGATTATCCCGGCTGGTTCGGGGGGGGACAAGTGACAATTCCCGCGACCAGCTCCCTCTCAAAAGTACGGCGCCTCATTTCAGGATTTCCGGAGAACAGAGCGGAACCACGGGACCCCCTTCCGCCTGAGTGGATTCTCGTTCGCACATGGAGCGAGCCGGAGATCAGTGATCGCGCCATTCGGTATGACACTGGCGACACGACTTTTCCAACTGCGAGAACTCTCGCTCCATCAGCTCCTGGTCGGACCCTGCCAAAGCCTCACACAGACGCCCGGCTGCTCCGTCGGAGTCCTGCAGCAGCAACCGAAACCCGGCAGGGTAAGCCGAGAGATCGGCGGTGCGCCCCAACTCATGCAACCCTTCCTGCACCAACCGGGCAACTCTTCGGGGAACCAGATCGGGATGTTCCGCCGGTGTCTTCCAGCCAGCTTCCCGACACAATTTGAGATCGTCGAACTGCCGTCCCAGGTCGGCCATTCCCGACACCAGCAACTCCACCGGGGCGACCTCGACCAATTCGGGCAACGGCTGGTCGGTGCCGGGCGGAACAAACTCGCGGACATCGCGGTACAGTCCCTGATAATCGCGGCTGGTGCCGGCCAACCCCAACAGCCCCTCGGCAGCGGCCGCGTCGAGCTGACCTGCGGAACGGCAGGCGACCGCGGCGGCGGCGGGGCCCCGGTGCTTGCCGTGATGACAATGAATGTAAACCGGTCCATCACTCTCGCGCATCACGCGGACCAGCGCCAACCGGGCCCGCTCGGGAAGACCATCGTACCCGATCGGAATGTGCACATAGCGCAAGCCCCGTTCCCGCGCCAACTCGACCTGTGGCCGGGCCCCATCCACACTGACGATGGTTTTCACTCCCAATGTCACAAGACTCTCGAACGCTTCGCGTCCCTGAGGTTCACTGCCGGAATAAACCTGGGCAGAGACCCGAAACACATTGTGCAGACCGGCGGGTTCGGGATTGAGCCGCATGGTCAAGGGGGCGACAGTTCCCCGATCCTCCGTGGGATGATCTGCAACCGGGGTTCCCCCAACCGGCTGTTCACTCGGCTGCCCGGAGGAAACCACTTGCGGTGCTGCCGGACGAGTGGATTCGCCCTCCGGGCGCAGACACCCCCCGAACAGCAGTGCGGCCACCAGAAGCACGCCAACTCGCGGGCAACCCGACCAGTCCATGAGGCGATGACCATCCAAATGCGGCAGGAGGAATCACACAACGCGAGACACGACCGACACCACCGCGCAACATACTGCAGAACCAGACCTGCAGCCAACGGGGAGAACCTTGATTTGAAGATCGCGACCCGTCCGCGATTTGTCTATTCGCGGACTGTCGGTGCGCGGTCACAGGCTGCAATGGCGCGACGACTCATCCCCAGAAGAAAACCGGGGCCCCCCCGCGTCATCAACTCGTGATCGTCAGGTCTTCTGCTTCCTCTTGGCGCTCTCGGAAGATTTCCCCCGTCCTCTCTTTCGACTTGGCAGTTTCACGCCTGAATCCTGAAAGGCCCCGGGAGTCATCAGCGAACCAACAAGACGAGGTTTTCGGGCCCTCAATCTCTTCCGACCATGCCCCGGTCGGACTGAGTCCGCAAACTTCCAGTCCCCGGCATCTTCGGCACCCCGTTGGAGGGTTGTTTCCTGCCGCGCGGCATGGCCGATGAAGGTGAGACACCGGTCAGAAAGTGACCATCGAGTGCTCTTCCCCAGATCACCAAGGTCTCATGTGTCCCGCGTTGCGTTGGCGTCCACCCCAGCCGTACCCCCTTCCCAGCGACCATCCCCTGGGGTTCCACGCGGTTGCGGACACCAGGATACCAGGGACTGGTTTTGTCTCCGATTGACCTCACTTTGCGCAGGACTGGGCTTGTATTGATTTTGGCGAATGAAGTAAGAGAGGACGATATTCCAGAACAGAACTGCAAACACGCGGTGATGAGGCATCCAGGGACGGATGCACGCTGTTCGGCCCATCTTCTGGTCACGGCGTGATTTCAAGGACGAAACGATCTGCTCTCGGGGCCGCCGGCGCTGGTCGACAGTCGTCTCCTCGCGCCTGTCGCAGTACTGTGCCGAACGCATTCCCCAAACTGGCGTTATATCCCAATTTCGCCGATGGAACTGGGTTCACGGTTGCCGCGCGGTTCAGTCCGGGACTGGCCGTTGGTGCACGGCGCATCTTTCCGGCTCTGGGCGAACGTCTCGAAACTGGCTCGCCGTCCTCGAAGGCCGCCGCTGGCCAGAGTTCGCCCCACTTCTGTTCCAGACCACAGACCCTGCTGTCGCGCGGCGACACGAGCGGTTCTTGTTCGAGTCTCCCAACTCTGTCCATCCCCCAAGGCCAAACTCCATGATGTCCCGCTGCGAGGAAGAAGTGGCGGGCCCTGCCCTGCCAGGTTTGAGTCTGGTACTTCCCGCCCATAACGAAGAACCGGTCATCGCCCAGGCGATTGCCGAAGCCTGTGAGGCTCTGGATGACCTGGGGGTGCCCCACGAAATCCTCGTTGTCGACGATGGCAGTCGCGATGCGACTCTGCAGGTTGCGCACGCGGCGGCCGCGAATCGTCCACAGGTGCGCATCATCTCGCTCGTCCAAAATGTGGGTTATGCCGAGGCTCTGCGCAGCGGGTTCCGGGCCGCGCGATACGAGCTGGTCGCCTTCACCGATGCCGACTGCCAGTTCGACCTGATGGACCTGGGAAAGCTGTTGGAGCTGTGCCAAACGCACGACATAGCCTGCGGCGAACGAGCCGATCGCCAGGACCCGTGGCGGCGCAAGGTGTACTCGAAGGGATTCAACATTCTTGCCCGGGCTCTGCTGGGAACCCAGGTGCGAGATTGCGACTGCGCGTTGAAGATCTTTCGCCGCGACTGGGTCAATTCGGCCGGTTTGACCTGCCAGGGATTCTTCTTCAACGCCGAGCTGTTGTGCCGGGCCCGTCAGGACGGGCTGACCATCGGAGAAGTGCCAGTCATCCATCGACCCCGGCCGGCCGGTGACAGCAAGGTCTCCATCTGGCACATTCCCCCCGTCCTGAAGACCTTGGTGCAATTCTGGTGGTCCCGGGCGCTCTTTGCCCCCCCCACCTCCGCCGCCCAGACACAACGCGACACCCGGTTGGGGCTGCCGGAACTCGGCTTTTGCCTGCTGCTGGTGATGCTGGCTGGTCTGATGTGGGCCCGCCTGCGGTTTCCCCTGATGGATCCCGATGAAAGCCGATACGCCCAGATCGCCCAGGAAATGGTGGTCACAGGGAATTGGCTGGTGCCGAAACGGCTGGGGCAACCCTACCTCGACAAACCGCCGCTGTTGTATTGGACAACCGCCATGGCCTTTCGGGGTCTGGGCATCTCGGAGGCGACGGTTCACCTCATTCCGGCGCTGGCGTCGCTGATCACGGTCTTTTCCACATTCCTGCTGGGGCGTCGGCTGGTGGGGAGCGTGGGGGCAGCGGTGGGCAGCCTCTTGCTGCTCTGTTCCGCCGGTTTCCTGCTGAGCGGGCGATTTCTCTTTATGGATTCGCTGCTGACCAGCTGGACAACACTCGGGTTCCTGGCCGCCCTGGTGGCGGTCCGTACCCCTCGGGTCTCGTGGGGACTGTGGCTGCTGTCGGCCATCGCCTGTGGCTTGGGAATCCTCACCAAGGGACCGATCGCCCCCGTCCTGATCGCCACCCCCGTGGCCGCGTCACTCTGGCTGACCGGGCGGATCACCCAGCTCAGCTGGAAACTGCTCGCCTCCTATGCAGCCATGGTGCTGGCCATCGCGCTCCCCTGGTTCATTGCCCTCGCGTGGGCCGAGCCGGGTGCCCTGACCGAATTTGTCTGGAAACACCACGTCGAGCGGTTCGTCTCAGGGCTCGAACATGCCGAACCGGTCTGGTTCTTCATTCCCGTGGCGTGCGTCGCGATGCTCCCCTGTTCAATTCTCTGGCCTGCGACCTGGGCCTTCTTTGCGAGCCGTGAGCAGGCAGTCCGTGCCCGCCGCGACTGGGATGTGGGGAGCCTGCTGTTGGGAGCAGGCTGGGTCTTCCTGCTCTTCTCGGTCGCACGCTGCAAGCTGCCTCCCTACATCCTGCCGATGGTTCCTCCCTTGTGCCTTGTCATGGGGGTGGCCGTCTGGGGAATCATTGAGGGATGTTCCCACCAGAAGTTTGTCACCTATGTCCGGCTGCATTCGCCCCGGGATTTGTGCCTGCTGCTCACTCTGGCCGTACCGGTGGCCGCCTCGATCGATGCGGTGTTGTCCGCCGGCCTGGGCGGGGCGAACTGGTTGGCCTGGGGATTGCTGGCGGTGGTGGGAACAGGCCTGCTGATGCCGCGGACATGGTCCCGGCACACGGTCCCAACCCGCTGGATCGCCGCCGCCAGCTTCGCGCTCCTCGCCATGATCTCCACGACGTTCGACTTCTATCCCCGCATCGCCCTCAGCCGCTCCTTCATTCATCCGCTGCGCCAGGTCTGCCCCCAGGAACTGGCCGACAAGGTTCCCGTGGTCAGTGTGGGACTCTCCCGGGAAATTGATTCCCTTTCGTTTTATTATCCCAGACTTTCGCTGGCTGTGTTCGATCAATGGTCGGTCTCTGAAGCAGTCCACAGCTTGCCCGACCGTGGACAGATCCTGCTGCTCATCGACGAAAGTCTGGTCGATGAATTTCTGCGGGACTCCGGAGGGGAGACGAACCTGCGTGAGGTCGCCCACATTCATCCCTGCCGGGTGTTTGAAAGCCTGCCCCGCGACAGAGTGGCTGAGACGGTAACCGCCGCTCATGCGGATTCGACCACCGACGATGCTCCCTTGATCCGCCAGACGTCCGCAACCCGCTGACGTCTGGCTGACAGCCACGGCCCTGGCAGTCGACACCACGCAGTGGTCCCGTGAGGTCAACCGCCAGGTCTGTTTTTGGCGATCAGCGATTTGCTCTGCGCGCGTTCCGGTGCAGCAGACCAACGTGCTTCACTGCGAAACGACGGTCCTCTTGGTCGGAAGGAATCGGTCCGTTCGAACGGGCCGATTCGGGCGAGCCGCAAATTCCGCACGACTCGGGACTCCAGTTCAAGTCGTCGGAAACCGGCACCGAATCGCCCCCGGTGTGCAACCCTGATGTGGGGGAACAGGGCTCCGGCGACGCTGTCCCCCCGAAGAGCGTCATACTGGCACCCGACACTCTGTTGCCGCGTCTCGCGCTGTCGCCAGGTTTCAATCGTGCGGCAGGATCAGTTTTGACTGGGGATGGTTGGCGAAACCCCAGTCGGAGGGGTGATACGCGATGGCCAGCTCGGGAGTCTCTTGCCGGTCCCCCGACACGACGACGCTGCGCAGACAGCGGTCGAGAATGCCGGTGGTCAACAATGTTCGCTCGATGGGATAGACCGCGTGACAGCGGCGAATGGTTGCCTCGAACGCTTCCAACAGGTACGAAAAGTGACCGAAAACTCCCCAGTCCTGCAGCTTGAACCAGCAGGCCCGCGGCTGACGCTCGCCCTGCAACCGGCAGGCGAATGCGAAACCGCCGGAAATTCCCGCTGCCATGATCACGGCTGACCGCAGTCCGTCGCCGTGCTCCAACAGATAGGCTGCCGGCTGGTAACGGGGACTGTCGAACTCGGCCGCCAGGGGGTCCCAGGAGTTCGGGTCTTTTCGCCCCGGCATGGTCTGCAGGGCCGCAGCGAAAAGTTCGCTCGACCAACGCCCTGCCCGCTCGGTTGCCCGGATCTGCCGTCCCAGCGCGACTTCCACCGACGTGACTCCGGCTTCCCCCCCGCGCCGCCGTTCGAGCATGCACTCGTGCGTCTCCAGAGCATGGAAGCCGTAGTCTTCCAACGGGCCATACCCAATCGTCAGTGCCTCTTCGATCTCGCAGTTGCGCGGAAGTTCCAGCACCGGCAAACGCCAGGTGAGTGGCAGCGACGAGCCTGCCAGCAGGGGAATCTTCCGGTCCCGGGCGGTCTCGACCATGGCCCGCGCATCGGCCCAGCGGTAGGCCAGGTGCTTGTCATTGAAATACGGCACAACCTGTCCGCACCGGTCGAAGGCCGCCACGGCCTCGTCAAAAAACCGCCGGCGGGGATACATCTTCTGGCGCGTGTCGGGAGTCAGGGGGTAATTGCCATGTTCGGCCACTCCCAGCACCCCCGCCACCTGCACCTGGTTGGTTCCGAGGGTGATCGCCTCGTCAATCGACCGGCACAACCGGACGCCATGTTTCTCGGCGAGCATCCGGCTGATGTCATGCTCGTGCTCCTGCTCGACATACATCGACACCAGCTTGAGTCCCGAGCGGGGGGCGTCGCTGTTCCGCTGGTACCCCTCGAGGATCTTCGAGACGATCACATCGGCATGGCTGACGGGATAATACGCGGTGACCAGCGCGGTCACCGGGAGAGGTTCGGCATTTTGCGACTGCGATGCAGTGAAACCAGCGGCTGATGCCGCGAATTGGCCAGCCAACAGCCCCACACTTCGCCGCAGAAATTCCCGACGTCCCGGAGTGGGCTTCCTAAAATCCGGCGACTGCAACAAACCACCACCTCTCAGCTGGCAACAGCGACCCCGAAGTACTCCCGGCGTGATTCGAACACGCGACCGACGGATTAGAAATACGTATAATAACTCTGGCTGGAATTTGGCAACCCTCTGAATGGCCTTCATTCAGGGGGTTTTTCATGCGCGGAGTATGCGACAAAAAAGGCGGTTTTCAGCGGTTCGGTAACACGACAAGTAACAGACTCAATGCGGTGGAACTCATTGCGGATGATACGGGTGACAATCCTTAAGTTTTCGGAAACGGCCAAAATGCTGTGGCGACTGAACTTACACGTTTTCATAGCACCTGAATCTGGGGTGGACCGTGGAAAACCTGTTGACCAGTGCGGTCGGTTGAATATCATCGGCCATGCGGTGGGACTGATGATGCAGTCGGGTGGCACTGTGATAGGGCCACAAATGGAACACCGCAAAGCTGAGTTTCTTACCCCGGGAGATGAGTGATGACCAGCGTCAATTTGTTCCTCTGTTTCCGGAGAACCACACACGATGTTTCCGAGGCTGCATGTACCGCATGATCCACCGCTCCCGAGGTTTTCAGAAAGGCAATCGCGGTTAGGCGTCTGGGCCGACTGTGCCCGATGCTGCGCCCTCTCGGCCAAGGGAGGGTGGTGATATGTCAAAGCGACCCAAGCAACCCGCACAATCGTCGGGTGAGAGTGGGACCATTGAACGCGGCAAGGTGTATTCCCTGCCGGAATTCATGCGAAGAACTGGGCTGCGCGTCTGGGCTGTTCGGACTGCGCGACGGAATGGCCTCGTGGTGCGATATGTCGGCCACCGAGGCTATGTCGATGGGAGTGACTGGGCCAGATACTTGGAACAGGCAGCGACCCATCCCAGCGGCTCCCAGACCCATTCCCAGTAAAATGCAAAAGGCCCGTGGGCTGCAACCCGATACGGGCCAAGAAAGGTACGCGCGATGAATCATACACTGAGGGAAGGCTCCGCCAATAGTGCCAAGAGAAGTACCAAGAACGCGGAAGAAACAGACCTTCCCGTGGCAGCAGAGGGAAAGATGGAACCCTTTCCACTGGATGCCCTCCCTCCGGTGGTGGCCGACTACGTAGCGGCGGCTGCGAAGGCCCTTGCGGTCGATGGGGCAATGGTCGCGGTCCCGCTGTTGGCGACACTGGGAGGATGCGTCGGCAATGCCAGAAGGATCCTTCTCAAGAAAGGCTGGACCGAATCGGCATGCCTCTGGGCTGTTGTGGTGGCTGACTCCGGGAGTGCGAAGAGTCCCGCCTTGAGTGTTGCGACCAAGTTTCTCGAGCGCCGGCAGTGGCAGGAACATAAGCGATGGGAAAGGCAGATGGCCCAGTGGGAGAAAGACAACTTGGATGCCAAGGCCAAGGCAACAGCAGAGAAGAAACCGCCACCCGAGGAACCTCCCGCTCCCAAGCTGACCCAAGTGATATGTACCGATGCAACGATGGAAAAGATGCTCACGATGCTGGCTGACAATCCTCGTGGTCTAGTATCGGTTCAAGCGGAACTGGGTGGGTTTTTCGGTGGGATGAACGCCTATCGTGGTGGGCGGGGTGCCGACCGTGAGAACCTGCTCAAGATGTACAGCGGAGAGACAATCAAGATTGATCGTCTGGGCCGAGGAACCTTGATTGTTTCCCAGCCTTTCCTTTCGGTGGTGGGCTGCATTACTCCCGCCGCGTTCCGCTCTGCTCTGCAAAAGGATGGCAACGAAGAGAACGGCCTGAGCGCCCGGTTCCTGCTCTGCCGACCTCCGCGAATGCTCCGGCAGTGGACCGAGGCCGAGATTCCGGACGAGATAGCGAAAAGGCTGGGAGATGTGGTCGATGAACTGCTGGACCTGCGACCGGCAACAGACGACCAAGGCGAGTCGCCGGTGTTCCTCCCTCTTCAGAAGGATGCCAAAAAGGTTTGGGCCGACTGGGTGAACCGCCACAACACCGAGGCGCTGCGGTTCTCTGGGCCTGTTGCAGCGGCGTTTAGCAAGCTGGAAGCGACCTGCGCGCGACTTGCCCTAATCCTTCAATCGGCCGACTGTCCAACAGCCGGGAGCATTTCCGAGTTCTGGGTTGCGGCTGCGGTCCGGATTGCCGACTGGGCCAAAGGCGAACAGGTCCGGTTCTGGCTGGATGCGAAGGCGTCTGATCGATTCGCCGAACAGCAGCGTCTGACGGAATGGATCCGAGGCAGGGGTGGGCGGGTGACCGCAACACAGGTTCAACACAACTTTCGACCGCGACCTGTAAACACCGAGGCTGCCCACAAGCTGTTGCGGGACCTCGTGGGCCAAGGCATCGGCAGGATGGAACTCATTCCGACCGGTGGCCGACCGGCAGACACGTTCATTCTGAATGATGCTGCCACGGAATGCATGGAAAACACCGAGGAAACAGACCCTCCCGTGGCAGAGACAGAGGATACCGACCTTGATTCGATTCCCTTCTGAAAGGATCCACGAATGAAACCGACCGCCCACATTGCAATCCGATATGACGGCCACACGTTCAAGGTCGACCCAGACCGCCCTGTCTTTGTGGTGGCCTTTCAGGATTCTGGATCCGCCACCGAGGCCGAGGGAACAGTGACCGACCGGATCCGCAAACTGCTGCTGCTCGGCATGAAGGCCTTCAAGGTGGTGGCTGTGCTGCCGGAAGAGAGGGAGGAATGATTCTCTATCCGGGCATCTTCTGGCCGACGATGCTGGCCCTTCAGACCGCTCCCAGAACCCTGCTCACGGTGGCGGCTGTTGCTCTGGGCTGTGGGATGGCGGCGGGTTGTGTGGCCCTCCGGTGGCGATGCTGGGTCCCTCCCCGGTGGAGAGGCTGTCGGCCGTCGCGTGGGCCACAGGGAACGAAGTAGTCACACAATCGCAGCGGGAGGGGGGGGCAAAAAAGGTGGTGGCCAAGGTAGGCGAACCGCCGTCAGCCAGCGCACACATTTTCGACCGGCAGAGAGGTAGAATATGGGATACAGCAGACGCAAGCGGAAACGATTCCGGTCTGAAGTGACCGAGGCGACCGCCAGAACTCCCGGGTTTTGCCGAGGATGGGGGCGGGGTGCGCCTGTTGGTGCCCGCGACCTAGCTTTGATCCGGAAGGCAATCGGCCAAGGCTGGGAGGTTCCACGGTCTGTTCAGCAGCGGGCCATGAGTGACCTGCTGGAAACTCTGGAGAACACCGAGGATCCGAACCTGTTGATCCGGATTGCCAGATTGTGCATGTGGCTGGATGAACGGCAAGGCCCTTAACCGCCCTTCTGCCGAGGCCCTCCCTTCGCGGCAGCCTTCATCAGGATCGTACGCATCCAGACCGCCAGCGGCTGACCTGCTGCCTCTGCTGCCGATTGCATCAACGCCAGTTCTCCGGGAGTGACTGGGACTTGGATCCGATGCGCCCTCCGCTCTGCCTCTGGGAGTGTCGGCCGACCTGCTTTCTTTCCGGGTGACTTCATCAGCGTATCCCTCTGGGCCTGAAAATGTACGTACGAAAATCGCTTGACCGCGACTGTCGGTGCCGATATTCTAATACGTACGGGAACAGTGGGCAACCGCAGTTCCCAGACCTGTCTGTTCCTCAAGAGTGAAAGGTGAGAGGCGATGAACGCGAGAGAGTGGACCGTGGGAGTGGTGGACTACGGTGGGCGGCTGCTGCTGCGTGCCCGGTCGAAAGCTGGGAAGGTGAAGCATAAAACCGCCCCGACCGACAAGCGGAGAGAGGCCGCGAAAATGGCTGCCGAGTGGTGCGCGGAATTGAATGAACGCGGCGTGGTGGATGACCTGCGACTCTCCCAAGCAATCGAGCGATTCCAAGGCGGTTACCTTTGCTTCAGACGCGATGCGACCGCCCGGCGGTTCCAGACCGTTTTCAATGCGTTCCTGCGACTCGTGGGCGATCCGAAACTGTCGGCAGTGAATGAAGCGATGCTGGCCCAGTTCTCACGCGACTATTCGAAGGGAGTGACTCCCGCGACTCTGGCGGCTGCTCTGCGGCACCTGAAGGCGTTCCTCCGGTGGGCTGGGCGGCAGAATATGATCGGCCGAGTTCCGCACATCGAAATGCCCTCCGGCAGGTCCACAGTTAAGGCCAAGGGACGAGCGCTCACAGGTGAAGAAATCGAGCGGATTGTTCTGGCGGTTCCGAAGGTGCGAAAGGCCGATGCCGAGGTATGGCAGTTCCTGATCAGGCTGCTGTCGGCCAGCGGTCTGCGACTGGGAGAGGCGGTGGCCCTCTCGTGGAACACCGAGGATCCGGTGGCTGTGGTGGAACGGAATGGAAGGCTCTGGATCGTCATTCAGGCCGAGGCCCAGAAGGCGGGACGGCTGACCGAGTGCCCGGCAACTCCGGAATTCAGCGACCTGCTGCTGTCGGTCCCAGAAGGCCAGCGGAGAGGCCGAGTGGTCAAACTGCCGACGCGACGGGTTGACAACGTCTCACAAGTGGTGGCCGACTGCTGCAAGGCCGCACAGGTTCGCGGAACTGCTCACGACCTGCGAAGGACCTTCGCGGAGCGGTGGGCCAAGAAACTGAGCGCCCAGCAATTGCAGAAGTTGATGCGTCACGCCTCTCTTCAGACGACTCTGGCCTACTACGCCACCGGCAATTGCGGTCTGGAAGATGCATTGTTCAGCGATTCGGGTAACAAAGTTGGTAACAAAGCGACCGATTGTGAAGTGGGAAAGTAGCGGAAAACCCTAGAAAAACAGAGTACTCCCGGCGTGATTCGAACACGCGACCGACGGATTAGAAATCCGTTGCTCTATCCAGCTGAGCTACGGGAGCAGGAACTGCAGGGGCCGGCGGTCTCGGGTAGAAGAGCGACCCGACCCCTCCTTTCAGAAGTCTACCGTCTCCTGCGGGGAACGACTACTTTGCCTGTCGGCTGTTGCAGACAGACACCCGGGGCCATGCTCCGGTTCACGCTGGTCCCCCGGGTTGGGTGGGGGGGAACCGGCAGGTGGTCCGATTGTTGCAAGGGAGTGGTGCGATGGCGGCGGGTTATGTGTTGGCGGTGCTGGCCTCGGCACTCTGGGGGCTGACGTACTGCCTCGACGAACGGCTGCTGGAGGGGCAGTCCTTCTACCGGCTGTACTACCTCCACACGCTGGGGGGGCTCGCGGTGACCGCGCCACTGCTGTGGTGGCGGGGAGAATCGCTGCTCCCACTGGCCACACCCCTCCCAGGGGACTCAGCCGGCAGTCCCTCCTGGCTGATCATTGTGACCATGCTGGTGGCCACCATTGCCGCCTTGTCGATTCTCAAGTCGATCCAACTGCTGGGGGCCCAGCGGGCGGCGGTCTTCGAGATTTCGTACCCGCTCTTCGTCGTGTTGTTCGGGGCACTGCTGTTTGGTCAGACCATTTCCCCCCGCGTGCTGCTCGGCGGACTGCTGATCTTCGCCGGGGCGTTCATCATCATGAAGTCGGAAGGCTGACGGGAGCGGGCGGAATTCGCGGAGACGAGAGCCGGGCGGGGAGCGAAGTCCAGCGTGTCGGCAGTCTTCAGCGCAATCGGAACCGACCTCCGCAGAGCTGATCGTCAGACAATTCAGACCTGCGGCCGGAAGAAGATCCCCCTGCTCTGTTCCCGGTGGGGCTCAGTCAGTCTTCAGCGTGCCGTCGCGAATGGTCAGTACAAAGTCACCCGGTTCGATGTGACTGCGGTCATGCGTGACCACGACGATGGTCGAGCCATGCTGGTCGCGCAGTTGCCGGAGGTGGCGGTAGATCTCGGCCCCCGAGGTGGAATCGAGTTCCCCGGTTGGCTCATCTCCGAGGACCAGCAGCGGCCGCTTCAGCAGGGCGCGGGCGATGGCGACACGCTGCTGTTCTCCCCCTGAGAGCTGGTTGGGCCGGTGGTCGAGCCGTTTGGCGAGTCCCACCTGGGTCAGCAGTTCCACGGCCTGGCGGCGCAGATCGGCTGAGATTCCCTGGGGCAGAAAGGGGACCAGCACGTTGTCGACAGCCGAGAGATTCCCCAGCAAGTTGAAGTTCTGGAAGATGAACCCCACTTCACGCCGCCGGAATTCATCCCGCTCGCGATGGGAGAATTGAGTCAGCGGCCGGCCAAACACGCTGATGTGTCCCGAGTCGGGGCGGTCGAGCCCTCCCAGGAGGTACAGCAGGCTGCTCTTACCGCTGCCGGACGGGCCAACGATGAAGCTGAGACGTCCCTGGGGAATCTGACAGGTGAGGCCCCGCAAGGCCCGGACCTCGTCGACCCCCCGGCGGTAGGTCTTCACCACATTTGTCACATCGATGCAGGGACGATTGGCAGTCGAGGCATCAGCCACGGCGAATTGCCTCCATCGGGGCCATGCGGGCCGCCCGCAGGGCGGGATACAGCCCGGCCAACATTCCCAGCACACAACTGAACAGCAGGCTCGCCACCAACAGTTTGGGGCTGGCGTAGAGATGAATGCGGGTCGGGAAGCGGGCATTCACCGCGTGGGTGGCGACCCAACCTACGAACGCCCCCAGCACTCCCCCGCCCAATCCCAGCAACGCACTCTCGCAGCCAATCAGGGTCAACACATTCCCCGACGACCAGCCATTCGCCTTGAGAATTCCGAACTCAATGATCCGTTCCGACACACTCATCAGCATCGTGTTCACAATCCCGACAAACGCGATGGTGATGCCGATGGTGGTCATGATCGCCAGGAACAGGTCGAGGTCGGCGGTGAATTGCTGGACCTGGTCGGACCAGTCTTCCGGGCTGCGGATCTCAATGGGAGCCTCTCCGGGAGATGACTGGGAGGGCTTGGTTTCTCCCCCGGCAGCGAGGGCCGCCTTCGCGAGGGGTGCCAGAGACTTGAGTGCTGGGTTGTCTCCCGCCAGATCGAGCGCCTGGTCGAGGGTCGGTTGCCAGGCCCCGGGACCCCGGTTCGCCAGCTGGGCATTGATGCGGTCGGCGATGTCGGCATAGCGGACGGCCGCCTGGGGCTCGACATAAAAGTTGCAGACGGTGTCGGTGCCGACTTTGCCCATCTCGCGAGCCAGTTCGATGTCGATGATGATGGCGACGTCGAGAAACAGCGACTTGGTGTCGTAGATGCCCACGATCTCGAGCAGTTTGCCGTCGACCTTGAGGGTATCTCCCACCTCGCGGTGATGTTCCTCGGCGATCCCTTTCGAAATCACACAGTGCTGGGTTTTGCGGTCCTCGACGGTCAGGTACCGCCCCGCCACGATCTTCTCGCGGTAGATGCTGTACAGCAGCCGGTCGGCCCGTTCGAGATCGGAACCGAAGAGGAACCGGGGGGGACTGATCGCCGCTTTGCCATCGACGAGGTGGGCGCGGGCCCAGACCTCGGGATGCACCACATGCACACCCTCAATGGATCCCAGTTCGGCATCCCATTCGGCCGGCAGGCGGGAAAACAGGGGGATGGGCGCTCCGGGCTGGATGATCACCAAACCGGGCATCTTGCCGAAGGTCGATTGGACGGTGTCCTGGATTCCCTCGGCCACCGAGAACAGCCCCACCATGCCGGCGATCGCGACCGTGAGGCCACACAGGGCCAGGGCACTGCGCAGCGGCCGACTGAGAAGATTGCGAAAGGCGAAGTGGAACATGGCACGAATTGTAGTGGGTCGGGAGAGGCTGTCGAGGAGGGGGGCGGCGAGGCTGCTGGATTCCCCACCGGGAGCCCCGTAAAATTTCGTTTGCTCTCCCGTTCATTCCACTGCAAGTCTGGGCATGCCACTCGACCCGTACAAGACCCTGGGCGTCTCGAAAACCGCCTCGGAAGACGAAATCCGCAAGGCCTACAAAAAACTCGCGCGCACCTCCCACCCCGACATTGACCCGTCGAAAGAAGCCGCCGCGAAGTTCCAGCAGGTCCAACAGGCGTACGAGATTCTTTCCGACAAACAGAAACGGTCCAATTTCGACCAATTTGGCTCAGCGGATGGCCCGGCGTTCAATCCACGCACCCCACCCGGAGGCGGTTGGGGGGGTGGAGGAGGGGGGCCGGGCGGCTTTCCCTTCGATATGGAAGAAATCTTCCGGGGAATGCGGGGGGGTGATGGCCGGGGTACACGGAATCCGTTTGGGGGCGGGTTCGGTGTTCAGGACGGCCAGGATCAGGACATCGAGATCAACGTCCCGTTCCTCGTGGCGGCCGAGGGGGGGAACTACGACCTGTTCCTGCAGCGCGGCAACCGCGACGAGCACCTGGTCGTGAAGATTCCCGCCGGGGTCGACACAGGGAAGATCATTCGCCTGGCGGGGCAGGGCTATCCGGGACAGGGGGGTGGCCGTCCGGGAGATCTGCTGGTGCGGGTGGTGGTCGAGAAGCATCCCTGGTTCCGGCGGGAGGGGCGCGACCTGATGGTCGAAGTTCCCCTCACGCCCACCGAGGCCGCCCTGGGAGCCAAGGTTGAGGTTCCCACGCTGGCCGAGGGAAAGATGGACGTCACCATTCCCCCGGGGACGTCATCGGGGAAGAAGCTGCGGCTCAAGGGGAAAGGGGTCCTGTTCCACGCCACCAAGACCCGCGGTGACCTGTACGCCATCATCAAGATCGTGCTGCCCCCCACACTCTCTTCCAAGGCCCAGGAGCTGTTGAAGCAATTGGGTGAGGAAGCTCCGTTCAATCCCCGGAGTGGTTTATGGTAACCCGCCGCGTGGTGCTGGAAACCAGCGTGGTCACCCTCGCATTGGCGGGGATGGATTCCGGCTCGCCATTGCACGCCCAGCAATCCGGTGACCAGCCCACGGCTGAGAGGGGAGCGCCAGTCCAACCCGAGATCGAGGTTCTCCCCGCGAACCCATCTTCCTCTTCCGGGAAGCCTGACGATCGGTCCAGCCGCATCGCCACGGCCGCATTTTTACTGCTGATGGGGATTGTGACCCTGGGGGTGCTGCTGCTGGCGACGGTGCTGCTGCTGGGAAGCCGCGCCCGCAGGCTGGTTCGTCAGCCGTTGCCCGAGGTTCCCCCGCAGGATCCCGACTGGTTCCTGCGGAAGAAGCTGGAACCTCCGGACGTGTCGCCCCCTGCGTCCGAGAGTTGACGTCGGATGCCAGACGCCCGTTTTCCCAAACCCAGGCACCTGCGGCGTCCGGCCGAGTTCGACCGGGTCTACGCCCAGCGCTGCACCGCCCGGAACACCCAGATTCTGGTGTTTGCCGCGTTGTCGGATCAGGGCCCCCGCATCGGCCTGAGCGTGGGGCGCAAGCATGGAGGCTCGGTGGTCCGCAGCCGGATCCGGAGATTGCTGCGGGAAGCCTTCCGCCAGACCCAGTCCGACTGGCCTCCCGACTGTGACTTTGTGCTCGTTCCGCAGGACGCCAAAGAACTCACGGTGGCCGAATTGCGGGCCAGCCTTCCCCAATTGGCCCGCGATGCCGCCCGCCGGGCCCGCAAAAAGGGACCGGTCGAGACTCCGGTCATCCCCAAGCCGAAAAAACGCGGGAAGTCCCGCTGATGGATGGCCCTTTTGACCGGCGGGAGGCCTGGGTCTGGCTGCGTCAGCTACCGGCCAGCCTGCTGATCGGACTGGTGCGCGTCTACCAATTCACGCTCAGTCCGCTCATCGGTCGCAGCTGCCGGTTTGAACCGTCATGCAGCCACTACTTCATCGCCTGTGTACAACAGGACGGAGCCTGGCGGGGGCTGTGGCGAGGACTCCAACGGATCGCCCGCTGCCACCCGTTCCATCCCGGGGGATATGATCCTCCCTGACCCGCCACGGGAAGAACGCCCTGTGGACATGCTGTGTTGCGGGAGTCTTGCATCACCCCTGTCTGGCGGGGCCAACTAAGGGTTCTCTTTCAACTCCCGGCAGATGGCCGCGAGCTGTTCCAGGGCCGCCTCGGGGGAGAGTTGCCGGGGATTGATTCCCCGGAGCGTTTCGAGCACCGGGTGTTCGACCACCTTGAAGAGCTGCAGCTGGCGTTCCCGGCGGGGGGGAGTCGGAGGTTCGCGGGGGGGGACGTTGGGCCGCCCCGCGGCATCGTGATGCTCGGCCTCGAGGGTGTTCAGGATCACGCGGGCCCGCTCGATGACCCGGGGGGGAATGCCGGCCAGCCGGGCGACGTGGATCCCATAGCTCTTGTTGGCCGCCCCCGGCACGATCTTGTGCAGGAACGCGACCCCATCCCCCTGCTCGCGGACCGCCACATTCCAGTTGCGGACCTCGGGCAGCGACTGGGACAGCTCGGTCAGTTCGTGGTAGTGGGTTGCGAAGAGGGTCCGGCTCTGGGCCGTATCGTGCAGGTATTCCGTCACTGCCCACGCGAGCGAGATCCCGTCGTAGGTGCTGGTCCCCCGCCCGATTTCGTCGAGCACCACCAGACTGCGCGGCGTCGCGCCATGCAGAATGCGGGCGGTCTCAGTCATTTCGACCATGAAGGTACTCTGCCCGCGCCCCAGTTCGTCGCTGGCTCCTACCCGGGCGAAGATGCGGTCCGCCAGGCCAATGCGCGCCGATTGGGCGGGAACGAACGACCCAATCTGCGCCAGAATGGTCAACAGCGCCGTCTGCCGGATGTATGTGCTTTTCCCCGCCATGTTGGGGCCAGTGATGATTTCAATCCGGCCGTGGGATCCCCCCAACAGGGTGTCATTGGGAACAAACTGTCCCGGGGGCTGCAGCTTGTCGAGCACCGGGTGCCGGCCTTCGCGAATCTCCAGCACCGGGTCATCGGTCAGTTCGGGACGGCAGTAATTGCGCTGCAGCGCCAGCGTTGCCAATCCGGCCAGGACATCCAGTTCGGCCAGCGCCTCGGCGGTCTGCTTGAGACGGGCCCCCTGGGCGGCCACCCCCTGCCGCAGCGTGGCGAACAATTCCTGTTCGAGACTCTTCGACCGCTCCTCGGACCGCAGCACTTTGTCTTCGTGCTCTTTCAACTGCGGCGTAATGAACCGCTCCTGGTTTTTCAGCGTCTGCTTGCGGATATAGTCGGACGGGATGGGGGTCTTGGCGGCCTGGGCCGCGGTGATTTCCAGGTAATATCCAAAGACCTTGTTGAAGCCCACTTTCAGGCTCGGGATGCCGGTCCGCTCGATTTCCTCCGCCTGATAGCGGGCGATCCATTCCTTGCCCCCGCGCGCCAGGTCGCGCAGTTCATCGAGCAGCGGGTGGAAACCGGGGCGGATGAGCCCGCCATCCAGAAGGTTGGCCGGGGGTTCGTCGACCAGCGCCGCCTCGATGGGACCGCGTACATCCTCACATGGATCAATCCGGTCGCGCAGTCCCTGGAGGCCAGAACTCTGGCATCCCTGCAGCCGGTCGCGCAGGGCGGGGAGCAGGGCCAGCGTATTGGCGAGGAACCGCAAATCGCGCGGGCTCGACCGGCCGGTCGCCACACGGGCGGTCAGGCGGGCGAGATCGTACATCCCACCCAGCATCTCACGCAGTTCGCGTACAAACGCCGCCTGCTCATGCAATTCCTGGACGGCGTCGAGCCGGGTCTCGAGGGCCGCCCGGTCGGTCAGCGGATTCGACAGCCACTCGGCGAGCAGGCGGGCCCCCATCGCGGTCTGCGTCTCATCGATGGCGAACAACAGCGACCCGGCCCGCCCTCCATCCCGCAGGGTGCGGGTCAGTTCGAGCGACCGGCGGGTCGCCTCGTCGATCAACAGGGTCGCGCCCGGACGGAACGGCTCCAGCCGCTCGATATGCGGCAGGGCGCTCTTCTGGGTCTCCTGCACGTACTCGAGCAGCACTCCCGCCGCGACGAGAGCGGGGGTGTCAACGCCGTCCCACCCGAACCCCTCGAGGCTGCGCACGCCAAAATGGGTCTGCAAAACCTCCAGGGCATGGGTAACCCCATAGCACCAGAGGGCGCGATCGGTCAGCAGCATGCGCCCGGGGGTGGGCTGACCCCGGCCGGGCATGGTCAGTCCCAGGGTCTCCGCCAGCGGGGCCAGCCGGGGGTCATCTTCGGGAACGAGGCACTCGGCCGGCTGCAGCCGGCCAATTTCATCAATCAACTGGGCGTGGGGAATCTCACTGGCGAGGAACCGTCCGGTCGACAGTTCCAGCCACGCCAGCCCCGCTCTGTCGCGCTGCCAGCAGACACAGGCGAGAAAATTGCTTTCACGCGGATCGAGGAGGGCGTCGTCGGTGAGAGTGCCGGGGGTCACCACCCGCGTCACCTCGCGCCTCACAATTCCCTTCGCCTGGGCCGCGTCCTCCATCTGCTCGCAGACCGCCGCCCGGTATCCGGCCTGGATCAGCCGGCGGAGATAGTTGTCGAGCTGATGAAAGGGAAAACCCGCCATCGGGATCGGATTGGTCGAACCCTTGTCACGCGTGGTGAGGGTGATTCCCAGCGCGCGGGCCGCATCCTGGGCGTCTTCGTAAAACAACTCGTAGAAGTCACCGATGCGAAACAGCAGCATCGTACCCGGGTGCTGCGCCTTCACCTCGAGGTAGCGCTGCATCGCGGGGGTAGGCTGACGATCGGCACTCATGGCTTGGTGAGAAATTCGCGTCCAGAAGGTCGTGAGCGGAAATCAGAAACTCTCAGGACTGGCCAGGTCATCGCTGCAGGACGACCGGTGGCGGTCCACCAACACAAGGGCCGCGGGAACGGATCGAAGCCCCCGCGGCCGAATGCCCTCCCGTCTTCGCGGCCCGGGATCTCGCCCACGCGGGCGAGATCCTGTCTGCGAAAGACACCCCTTATTCTTCGCTGGCCCGCAGCTTGGCGAGAACGCCATAGTCTTCGAGCGTGGTTGTATCCTGAACCCGCTCGCGTCCCGCGGCAATGTCGCGCAGCAGCCGTCGCATGATCTTGCCGGAACGGGTCTTCGGGAGGGCGCTGGTGAAGCGGATCATATCGGGGGTCGCCAGTGCTCCGATCTGCTTGCGGACGTGCTCTTTGAGCTGCTGCTTGAGAGCGTCGTCACCATCGCCGGTGGTCAGGGTCACGAAGCAGCAGATGCCTTCCCCCTTGATCTCGTGGGGGAACCCGACGACGGCCGACTCGGCCACCAACGGATGCGAGACCAGGGCGCTTTCGACTTCCATCGTGCTCAGGCGATGCCCCGAGACGTTCAAGACGTCGTCGACGCGGCCCATCACCCAGAAGCAGCCGTCTTCATCCTGGCGGGCCCCGTCCCCCGCGAAGTAGCAGCCGGGGATCTCGCTGAAGTAGGTCTTGAGGAACCGGTCGTGATCGCCGTAGAGGGTCCGCAGCATCGAGGGCCAGGGCTGCTTCATCACCAGCAGGCCGCCGGTGTTGGCGGGCAAGGCCTCCCCTTCCTTGGTGACAATCTCGGGAACCACCCCGGGCAGCGGGCGGGTGCAGCTGCCGGGCTTGGTGGTGGTGGCTCCGGGAAGCGGGCTGATCATGATCGCCCCCGTCTCGGTCTGCCACCAGGTGTCGACGATCGGGCAGCGCTCGCCGCCAATCACCTTGTGGTACCACATCCACGCCTCGGGATTGATCGGCTCGCCCACCGAACCCAACAGCCGCAAGCTCGACAGGTCGTACTTGTTGGGCCAGTCGTCTCCCCAGCGGATGAAGCTGCGGATGGCGGTGGGGGCGGTATAGAAGATGGTGACCTTGTAATTTTCGATCAGTTCCCAGAAGCGGCCTTCGTTGGGCCAGTTGGGAGCCCCCTCGTACATCATCACCGTGGTGCCGTTGGCCAGGGGACCATAGCAGACGTAGCTGTGCCCGGTGATCCACCCCACGTCGGCGGTGCACCAGTAGGTGTCTTCGTCCTTCAGATCGAAGACCCACTTCGAGGTCATCATCGTCCCGAGGGTGTAGCCCCCCGTGGTGTGCAGCACTCCCTTGGGCTTCCCGGTGCTGCCCGAGGTGTAGAGGATGAACAGCGGATGTTCGCTGTCGAGCGAGGCGGGTTCGCACTCGGGAGGGGCTTCGGCCATCAGGTCGTGCCACCAGTGATCGCGCCCCGGCACCATCTGCACCGGGGTACCTGTGCGACGCAGCACCACCACCTGGCGGACCGAGGGAGACTTCTCGAGGCTCACATCGACCGCCGACTTGAGTTCAACCTCCTTGCCGCGACGCCAGCCCCCGTCGGCCGTGATGACCACCTTGGCCTGGGCGTCGTTGTTGCGCTCGGCGACGGCATCGGCGCTGAAGCCGCCGAAGACGATCGAATGCACCGCCCCAATGCGGGCACAGGCCAGCATGGCGACGATGATCTCGGGAACCAGCGGCATGTAAATGGTGACACGGTCACCGGCAACCACCCCCAGGCTCTTCAGCACGTTCGCGAACTTGCACGTCTCGCGATGCAGGTCGAGGTAGGTGAGCACGCGGGTGTCGCCCGGCTCTCCCTCCCAGATGATGGCCGCCTTGTTGCGGCGCCAGGTCTTGAGGTGCCGGTCAAGGCAGTTGTACGAGGCGTTGAGCCGGCCCCCCACGAACCACTTCGTGTTGGGCATCTCTCCTTCCATCACCTTGTTGAAAGGTTCGAACCAGTCGAGGTTGGTCGACATCGAGCCCCAGAACGAGACCGGGTCATTCTTCGCCTGCCACCACAGCTCTTCGTACTCGGCATCCGTCTTCACATGCGCCTGGGCGGCGAATTCGGCGGGAGGGGGAAACTTGCGGGTTTCCTGCAGAACGCTGGTGATGTTGGTGGAAGACATGAGGCACAGGCTCCACGGGAGAAACAGGCGACGGGGAGAGCAGGACAAGGCCGCGGCAGGGGCTTGGGCGCTGCCCGGAACCGCGGCCGAACAGGTTGGCTTGGGGCGAGACTACATCTCGCCGCCATCACGGTTCGACCACCACGGCAGGCTGACCCCGCCATCGATGGTGAGCGTGCTGCCGGTCATATAGTCGCAGTCGGGACTCAGGACGAAGGTGATGGCCCCGGCGATTTCCTCGGGAGTTCCCATCCGTCCCCAGGGAAGCTTCGATGCCCCGCTGCTGATCTGGTCTTCACTGAAGAACTTGCGTTCCCCCGGGGTGTCGATCCATCCCGGGTGCACGATGTTGACCCGCACCCGGTGCGGAGCCAGTTCAATGGCGGCCGTGCGGGCCATGTGGTCGATGGCCGCCTTGGCCATGTTGTAGGCCATCGCGGTGGGAATGGGGATGACCGCATGGGGCGAGCTGACCACCACGATTGAGCCCCCCTTCCCCTGCTTGACCATCTGTTGGGCACTGGCGCGGACGCCGAAGAACGCCCCCCACATCGTCACGTCGATCGTCCGCTTGAACCCCTCCATCTGGGCGTCGATCATCCGCTCGCGGTCGCTGTAGACGGCATTCGAAACGAACAGGTCGAGGCTGCCGAAATCACGGGCCGCCTGGGCGACGATCCCTTCCACTGCCTGCTGGTCCGAGACGTCGGCCTGCACCAGGATCGCTTTCCGCCCCAGTTTCTCGATCTCGGCCTTCACTTCCTCGGCTTTGTCACGGTGGGACCGGAAGTTGATGGCGACATTCGCCCCCTGCTGGGCCAGCTTGATCGCCACAGCACGTCCAATTCCCAGACTGGCCCCGGTGACCAGCGCATTCTTCCCGGCAAACTTCATCGCAAACTCCTGGGGAATCGGCACGCGGTCTTCCGAAGGGATGACCGTCCGATCACCTGTTGTGGTGTCACGCGGCAACAGCCGTGTTCATGCCGGAGGATAGCAAAACCACCCCGGGGAAAACCAACAAGCCTGTCATTGTTTCAGCCGGGACCAACCGCTCCCGGATCGACAAAGTACCGCTCGACCTCGGAACCACGGCCGACCCGCTCGAGGACCTGAAAACCTCCTCCACGAACGGCCTCAAAAAAGGTGTAACCGCGTTTGTGGTCTTCTCCCTCACGTCCCAGATGCCGCCCCACCAGCAGCAGAGCCCCCTCCCGGCAGCGCTGGCGCAGATTCGCGGCGATCTGCCGCAGCTGTGCGGGAGAAAACCGGTCCGGCCGCAGCACGTTCGCAATCCGGACCACATCCGCCACACCGGCAAGATCGGCTGGCAGCGGTTCCAGGATGTCATCCTGGCGAATCACCACATCGTCACGCGCCTTGAGTTCGGGAGTCACCAGCAGGAAGGGACCCGAAAGAGAGTTCTGCCCGCCCCCCAACCCACCTGTGGGTGGAGTCAGCGGCAATCCTCTGCTCGCCAAACGGCGTCGCGCCCACGCCGTGATCCCCTTTTTGAACAGAAACTTCCCCGTCAGATAGTCCCAGCGGTTGCACACCGGAGAGAATGACCAGCCTGGCCCCTCGATCATCAGGATGTGCCCATTCACTTCCGCCAGGAGATCGAGCTGGCGGTTCAGCCGGACCACATAAGCAACGAGATTCCGATCCGTTGCGATCGTCTGGATTTTCAGCCCGACGCGTTCGAGGCGACGGATGGTGTCCAGCGTCGATGTACCATTCCCCATCCCGACATCCATGAACACGCACGGTCGCCTGGGTCGGGCCTGCAACAGCGTGATGAGACGTTCATCGAGTTCCCGCAGGCGACTGGCCCGGGAACACTTCCAACTGCCGTCCGAATTGCGCAGCAGGGGGAAACAGTCCTGCATGAACTGCCGGAACTCCTCCGTATCGAGCCGCGGCGATCCCGGTGGCAGCTCGAGTAGTTCCATCGACCTCAGAGCACGCATTTCACTGTACCCGGCAAAGGATTTTTTTTGAAAGCGCTGGGACCCAGGATCTCTGAAAGGTCACTTCCGATGAGAACCACCGCAACTGCAGATCGTCATCTTCATCATCTTGGTCAGGTCGAAAACCGCTGTGTCGGAAAATGTTCCGTTCCTTTTCTCGCCGGAGCGTGGGGCTGGAAAGTCGACTGCGTCGCGCAGGGCGGATCGGCCGGCCAAACGTCATCCCAGCACCCGGCGGATCTCCTCGGCAGTCGCCGGGAGACGCAGTTGCCGGGCCGCCGCCGGGGAAACGCACGACAACGCATGCTTGACCGCCATCCAGACCGCCAACGCGTGCAGCAGCGGTGGCTCACCGACCCCCTTGCTTCCCGCGATCGCCGTGACGGCATCGTCGGTGGGGAAGAACTCGACCCGGAAATCCCCCGGCACATCCGACACCGCAGGGATCTTGTAGGTCGACGCCCCGGTCGTCAACAACCGGCCGTGCCCGTCATAGACCAGACATTCGTTCGTCACCCAGCCCAGTCCCTGCACGAAACCGCCAATCACCTGGCCCCGATCGATTCCGGGATTGATCGACCGGCCCACATCGATCAGCAGGTCGACCCGCGGCACCGACAGTTCGCCCGTCCAGCGGTCGATGCGGACCTCGGCCACGGTGGCCCCCTGCGTGTAGTAGTAAAACGGGTTTCCCTTCCCTGTCTGCCGGTCAAAGTCGATCCCGGGAGTGGCATAGAAGCCCCGGGCCCCCAGGTCGAGCCGGTCGACCCGCGCCCCGGCACATGCCTCTGCGAAGCCCAGCCGGCGCGACGGTTCCTTCCGATCGCAAATCCAGCCTTCCTCGCAGGCGATCTGGGCGGAGTTCACTCCCCAACGCGCTGCCGCCCAAGCCAGCAGTCGGGTCCGAATGGTCTCGGCCGCCGAGACCGCGGCGGCACCATTGAGATCGGTACTGGCCGAGGCGGCTGTGGGCGAGGTGTTGTTGTTCTTCTCGGTGGAGGTGGGCATGACCTGCACCTGTGCCGGGGAAATGCCGAACACATCCGACACCAGTTGCCGGATCTTGGTATGCAGTCCCTGCCCCATCTCGGTGCCGCCGGTCGAGACCTGCACGGTTCCGTCGGTGTAGACCAGCACCAGGGCGTTGCCCTGGTTGAGGAGACGGGCGGTGAAACTGAGACCAAACTTCACGGGAACCAATGCCAGTCCACGCAGCCAGAGGGGGTCGACCCGATTTTGGCGTTCGACCTGCGCGAGGCGCTGCCGGTAGTCGCTCTGGGTCAGTACCCGGTCGACGATGGCGTGGAGATGGTTCGGGCGAACGAGTTGTCCGTAGGGGGTGACATTCCGATCCTGATGCCCGTAGAGATTGCGGATCTGGATGTCGGCTGACGTGAGACCAGGCTGACGGCTCCGCAGGTACGCCGCCACCTCCTGCATCGCGTTCTCGATGACCGCCACTCCCTGGGGACCCCCAAAACCGCGGAATGCCGTGGCGGGGGCATGATTCGTGAAGCAGACCCGGCCGCGGATGTCGGCATGTTCGAGGAAGTAGGCGTTCTCGGCATGGAACAGCGATCGCTCGAGGATCGACTGCGACAGATCCATCGTCGCGCCGCCATCGGAATGAAATTGCACGCGGTACGCGCGAATGCGTCCCTCGTCGTCGAACCCAATTTGCCAGGCCGCGCGATAGGGGTGTCGTTTGCCGGTCGACAGACCATCTTCCTCGCGGCGATAGACCATGCGGGCCGCGCGCCCGGTGACCCGAGTCACCAGGGCCGCCAAGACCGCGGGCAGGGTTCCCTGGGTCTCCTTTCCACCGAACCCCCCTCCCATCCGCCGGGCGATCACCACCACCTCATGCATCCCCAACCCCAGCACCGACGCCACCACGCGCTGGATCTCGGTGGGTCCCTGGGTCGACGAATGAATGGTGATCTGCCCCTCTTCGCCAGGCACGGCCAGAGCCGCGTGCGTTTCGAGGTAGAAGTGTTCCTGCCCCTGGCTGTGAAACACTCCCTCGAGAACATGGGGTGCGCGGGTCAGCTCGGCCGCCGCATCTCCCTGCTGAAAGCGCACCTCGGGTCCCAGGAATCGCTGCTGGGCCAAGGCATCTTCAATCGAGAGGATCGCCGGGGTCTCGGCGAGATTCAGGCGGA
The DNA here is from genome assembly GCA_046339535.1 of Planctomycetaceae bacterium. Lineage (GTDB taxonomy): Bacteria > Planctomycetota > Planctomycetia > Planctomycetales > Planctomycetaceae > UBA10511. Next base: position 47,668 of record JBKDUK010000243.1, read on the forward strand.
CCAGTTCGCGGGCCTTGTCCAGAATCTCCTGGGATTCCGCCGCGATCACGGCCACAGGCTGGCCGACGTACAGCACCTCTTCTTCGGCCAGAACAGGCTCGTCTTCCACCAGGGGTCCGAAGCGGCGGGCGGCGGGCAGCTCGGCCGCTGTCAGCACGGCCGCCACGCCGGGTAGTGCCCGGGCGGCCATGGCATCGATCGAGAGAATCCTCCCACTGGCAAGGGGACTGGGCACGAAGCCCACCCACAACTCATCGGCGCGGCGCGGCAGATCCGCCAGGAACTGTGCGGCTCCGGTCACATGGCCCACCGCCGAGTCGAGCGGGATGGTGGTCCCCGTCGCTCGTCCCGTCGACTGGTTTTGCTGCTGCATGATCGTCTCCCCACTCCGTTATTCGCCAACAGCGGGGATGGCTTCCCGCTCATGGAAGAACCGCTGGACGAGACCTCCGACCAATTGGCGGCGGTAATCGGCCGAACCACGCACATCAGACCAGGGAGTCACCTCCCGGGCCGCGAGCTCTCCCGCTTGCCGGAAGGTCTCCTCGTCGAGCGATCGCCCCAGCAGCCAGGCCTCGACCTGCGCCAGCCTCCGCACCGTCGGCCCCGCCCCACCCACTGCGATTGCGGCGCGGGTGATCCGCCCCCCCTCATCGGCAATCCGGATGGCGGCGGTGATGGTCGAGATGTCGAGGTCGCGTCGCCGGCTGATCTTGTACAGCCGCAGGCGATCCTGGGGAGCAGGCCGGGGGATCGTCACCCCAACCAGCAATTCATCGCGCTCCAACGCGGTCTGGTGATTGGCTTTGAGAAACTCACCGAGGCCAAGCGTTCGGCGTCCCCGCACCGATGCCAGTTGCAGCGTGGCGTCGAGCACGCTGAGGAAGGGGAACGCATCGGCGATGGCCGAGGCATTCGCCAGGTTCCCTCCGATCGTTCCCACCGCCCGGATCTGCGGACCTCCAAACCGAGAGAGCAGCCGGGCGAATTCGGGGAGGTGGGTTTCGCAGTGCCGCAACAGCTCGGCCCAGGTCACCAGGGCCCCCACCTGCAGCACATCCGCCGTCCCGGCGGACGTGCTTCCCATGCCCGCCGTGGTGAGCGAAATGCGCTGGAATTCCTCCACGCGGCGCAGGTCGATCCAGACCGGTGCCGCCTCGCGACGCTTCGTCCAGAGGACACCCAAATCGGTCCCCCCGGCAATCAGCTGTGAATCGGGCAGCGTGGCCCGCAACTGCAGGGCCTCATCCAGGGTGACCGGGCTCACGACGCGGCGCTGCCGACCATGGTGTGTGCCGCAAATGTCGAACGAGGTCTGCTGCAACGTGGTCCAGCGCTGCTGGAATTCCGGAGCCGGAGGGGGCCACGTCGGCGCTCCGGGCCCCAGCCGTTCGCAACGGCGGGCCGCTTCCAGGATCGGCACATAACCGGTGCACCGGCAAAGATTGCCCGCCAGTTCGACCGGCCAATTCAAAGGCGTGCCAGCAGGTGTGCCCGCCGGTCGCATGCCCGCAGCCGTCATCGCCATCACGAACCCGGGGGTACAGAAGCCGCATTGCGAACCGTGACCGTCGATCAGCGCCTGCTGGACGGGGGTCGGGCAACCGGCCGGGGCCAGGCCCTCGATGGTCACCAGATGGCAGCCATCGAGCTGATAGACGAACCGAATGCACGAGTTGACCGGCTGGTACACCAGGTCCTCGCCAGCAGGCCGCCCCACCAGCACGGTGCAGGACCCACAGTCGCCCTCCTCACACGCCGTTTTGGTACCGGTCCAGCCCAGCCGTTCGCGCACAAATTCACTGACCGTCTGGAAGACATCTCCCCCGGTCACCTGGCAGAGACGGTGATTGACCTGGAACTCGACCGACGTCCGGGGAGAACGATCCAGGATTTCCTCCGCGTGCGGCACAAGATTGTTCATTGGGTCTCTCCCCGATGACCGCTACGTTCCGCCGGCCCGACTGAGGGTGATCCTGCACCTTCGGGCGGCGGAGACATCCCGTTTCGGGCTTGCGCCAGTCCGTCGTCTCCGGCGGCGTCAAAAAACTGTTCGACCTCCGAGCCGGCCCCCAGCCGCTCGAGCGTGCGCCATCCCCCACCCGGTTCGGCCCGGAACAATGTGGCCGCCCAGCGGGGGCGAACCCCTGTCTGCATTCGATTTCTCCCCACCACGAGAATTCCCCCCTCGCGACAGCGCTGACGGAGATTCGTCGCCACCTGCCGCAATTGCGCCGGAGAAAAACAATCCGGCCGCAGCACGTTCACCACCCGCACCACGTCGGCCACGCCACCCCACTCGGGTGGAGTTGGTTCCAGAATATCATCAGTCCGAACGACCACATCGGGCCGTCCCTGAAGTTCCGGGGTGACGAGGCGGTAGGGGCCCGCGACAACACCATCGGGCCGGACCTGCCCCAGTGTCAGCGGCAGTCCGAGCCTTGCCAGCCGACGTCGTCCCCAGGCCGTCACGATCCACTTGAGCAGCGACCGCCCTGTGGCATGCTCCCAGAGACCAGACACCGGCGAGAACAACCACCCGTACCACTCGATCAGCAGGATGTGTCCATTGGCCTCCACCAGAAGATCCAAATGACGAGACATTCGAACCACATAGGCCTCGAGGTTCCGGTCGGTCGCGATGGTCTGGACCGGAAGGCCGGCTTGTTCCAGGCAACGGATCGTTTCGAGGGTCGAGATGCCGTTGGCCATGCCGACATCCATGAAGACCGTGGGCCGGCGGTCCTGACCTTTCAGCAGCGCGGCGAGGCGCGCATCGAGTTCTTCATGCCGATTTTTCCGGGACAGCTTCCAGCTCCCATCGGAATTGCGAATCAGCGGGAAACAGCGCTGCATGAACTCGCCAAACGCGGGGGTCGACAATTCTGGCGCATCGGCCGGCAAGTCGAACCAGTGGAGTGATCGCAAAACTCGCATGGAAGTGTCTCCGGTCACTCCGTTGGCTGCCCGACCGCCCGCTCTGCCCGACCCCGCCAGAGATCCAAGTTGCGTCCGGACAGGTTCTCCAGATCGCGCAGATCGTCCGTGAAATACTCCCGCAGCTCACCGCGCAGCTCGAGATCGAGAGCGGGCCGCTGCATGTTGGACAGAAACAGCTTGCCGACTGAATCGCGGATCGTACTGGGCAGATGTCGGCGGAGACCCGCCCGGAGCAGTGCCGTTCGCGTCCAGACCGCGCGGAGCAACGGATTGCGGATGATCCCCCCGCGGTTCTTCTTCTCGAGGGGCAGGCTGTCTCCCAGCGGGGCGACTCCCAGGAAGTCAAACAGGTCCTGCAGCACCACCACCGGATCCCGCACCAGATCGTCGAAGAACAACAGCTTGATCCGCTCGGCAGGAAATGCCTGGTAGAACGATTTCAGGAAATACGCATACCGCCCGATCGCGAGGTAGCAGTTGAAGGCCACCGGCCGGGGACGGGGATCGGCCAATTCCCCGGCAATCGTCTCCCGGAACCGGGTGCGGGTCTCCAGACCATCCCGCCGCCGCCCGACGAAGTGGGCGAACGCCCGGTCGACCGGGTCACGCAGGATCGCCACAATCTTCGCCTCGGGCGAAAACCGCGCGATCCGACCGGCCGTGTGGATCGACTGCAAATAGACCGGCGAGACCTCTCCCAGCAGTTGGTCTTCCCGGGCCGATGCGAACAGCGCCCGGTACTCGGTTTCCTTCGTGACGGAGTGCCCCTTCATGGCCGCCATGGCCGCCGATCCCGGGTAGTCGGCCATGTCTTCCGCAGTGAAAAAGTTGGGAGACTTGTCGGGGGGAACGAAAATGCCCGGATGGTGGGTCAGGGCATGGTGCAGCGTGGTGGTGCCGCAACGGCTCCCCCCCACGACAACAAACTGTGGTTTCCGATCGGCTTTGTTCATGGCTTCGGCTTTCGCGCGAGGACGATGGAAAAGTGTCCCGTCCAGGCTTTCGTCGGCAGATGTTCGAGGATCTCGCAGCCCTGCATGAACCGCAGCAGCAGCTTACCCGTCCGGCTGTCGGGCGAGATCCACCGGCTGGCATGCAGGAACAGCACCCGCGGGACATGCATCAGGTAGCCGGTCCGCTCGATCTGCAGCCCGGCTGCCGTCACCAGCGGGGTCAGCTCCGCGAGGGGGACGGTGTGTCCCATGAAGTAGGGAACCAGCGGTCCGGGGGCCGTCCAACCCGAGGCCAGGCGATTCCGCAGTGCGACGACCGGATTCCGCGGATTGTCGAGGGTCAGGAACAGCAGCCCGCCGGGCATCAGGATCCGGGAGAGTTCGGCCAGGGCCCCGGCGAGATCGCGTTCGTCGGCGAAATGATCGAGGGTCGAGTTCGAGACCACGAGGTCGAAACTCCCGGAGGGATGATTGACCAGGTTCCGGATGTCGGCCTGTCTGGTCCGCAACGCCGGATGACGCTGATGCGCCTGTTCGACAATTCCCGCCGCAACGTCCACGCCTTCCACACGGTCGCTGACTGACAGCAACCAGTCGGCGAGGCCAGCGCCGACCACTTCATCGAACAGATCGGTCTTGAAAGCCGATGTGAACCGGGTCCCGGCCGTCCAATCACGCAGGATCCGCACATGCAACTGGTCGCAGAAGTTCCGCCAAAGCGGGATCGACAACCCCGTGATCTCTTCGCTGGCCATCGTTTCCCAGCGCTGCTGCTCGGCCGCTGTCTGAGTTGGGCTGTTGGTCTCATTTCGGCTCATGGGCCCACCTCCAGCGACACCAGCATGGCCTGGTTTGGCTGCCAGTGGCTCCAGTGCCGGGTTTGACGCTGCAGCGGGGTGGTGTGGGTCACGCGCACTCCCCGGGTGTGCTGGAGCTGCCGCAAAAACGCCAGGCAGATCAATTCATTGATGTCTCCCCCGTTACAGGCGTGGGCCCCCATGCCGAGGGGAATGAAATGCCGACGGTCGTAGGCCAACTGTTCCTGACGCAGCTTGAAGCGGTCGGGCTCGGCCACGACCGGACTCGTCCGATGGCTCTCCCAGACACATCCCCGCAGCAGCCAGCCCTGGGGAAACCGGTATCCCTCGAATTCAAACTCCCGCACCACGCGTCGGTAGAGGTACTCGCTCTGGCTGGTGCGCAGGGTTTCCAACAGGAAGGTTCGCAGCCCGGTAAGGCACTCGCACTCGGGTGCCTGCTGCAGCCGGTCCACGATCTCCGGCTCGGTCCCCCAGCGGTACAGCAGCCAGCCCAACAGCGAAGAGACATTGCCTGTGGCGATGCGATGCATGACGATCAGATTGTCGAGGCAGGTCCGGTCGGGCATTTGGGGCTCCTGTTGGCGCAGCCGCAACAGGACCGAGGCGGGTCCGGCCGCGCCCTCCGCAGCCCGGGCGGCCTCCTCATCGACCTGCTGCGCGAGGATCTGCCGCATCTCGTCGAGCGCCTCCCGATCGCGCCGGGCCAGGGACCAGCCAATGCCCGCCGTCGCAAACCCCCGGGCCAGTTCGTCGAACCGGTCACCCGCGGGGGTCCCGGGCTCCAATCCCAGCAGCAGCAGGTTGAGAGCGCGGCGGGCGATTGACTGCAGAACAGGAAAAGGACTTGCCGTGGGGCCGACCAACTGCCGGAGTTGCTGTGCGCAGAGATTCTCGATGGCCGCGGTCTGGTTCGACCCAAACGGTCCCGACATCGCCCTTCGAAACAGCCGTCCATAGACGGCGTGCGTTTCGGCCGGCATATACCGCAGAAAACTTCCTTCGACGCCATTCGAAATCGGCAGGGTGCTGGGCCCCAGGAATTCGGAGTGTCCCTTGATCAGCTTTTCGATGCGTTCCAGTCCCAACACGCAGATCGTCGGTGTTCCAAACTGCGACATCTTGAAGAGGGGGCCGCATTGTGCGAACTGCCGCAGATTGAAGTCGCGTTCACCGAGCGCCCGAATGCCCTCGATCAACGACAGCTGACCGGGTGGAGTTTGCCGGGAGTCGCGGCGCGAGCGCCAGTCGCACACCGCCACCAGCCCCCACCCCAGCGCCACGGGCAGCAGCAGCCACGACAGAGTCTGGGATGGCAGCCAATAGCACGAGGCCAACACCATCCCGCACCACGCCAGCCACGCACACCCTGCCCACCGGGCTTCGCGGGGAAATGTCTCGACAAATGCCCGCGAGACGAGTCCCCGTCCCAACCAGGCAGGTATTGCCATGACCGCGAAAGCAATCCACCACGCATCCACAGGGTGCCCCCAAGAGTGATGACTCCAGCCGACAGCCAACCGAGTTGCCCGGCCACAAGCATCCTTTCAGCAACCTGGGCCCAACGCCGCTCTGCTTCGAAATCGTATCGGCCCACGGCAGAATCTGGAAAGCACTTTGGCCCGGAGCACAAACCACTCGGACCAATCCGGGGTTGCAACTGGGCCGCACCCGCGCCCCACTCGTCACAACCCATATCCCAGGCACCTTGCCGGTGACCTCGGGCCCGTTCCATCCCCATATCGGCAATCCGCGAAAGTCCCCCCGCGGGATTCACCCACGGCCTCTATTGGGCGGGGCGCTGGCACCAGGCCGTCAGGTCGCGTCCCGTCAGTTGTTGCAGTTGCCGGATGTCTTCGCGGTAGAGCTGCTGCAGACGGGCGCGGGTTTCCGGACGAATCGGCACCTTCTCGGTTTGGGCGGTCACCTGCCGGAAAGCGGCATCGCGCAGCCCCTTGGGCAACCAGGGACGCAACAGTTGCCGCACGGGTCGGCTGAACGCCCAGAGTCCCCCCACGGCCGGATTCCGGATCCGGCCCCCACTGCTGTTGTAGATCTGGTTCACATCGAACGGAAACCGGTCATCCACCTGCAGGAACCGGCAGATCGAGGCGAGCACTCCCCGGGTGTCGCGCGCGAAGTCCTCGAAGAAATGGATCTGGATGTTCTGGGCCGGGAACGCGTCGTAATACGTTCGCAGAAAGTGCGAGATCATCCCCCCGGCCAGGTAGGTCGCGTGCGCATCGTCGCGGACCAGCTCGGTATCGATCTCTCTGTCGACCAGCTCTTCAAACGTGGCTGTCGATTCGAGTCCATCGCGGCGGCGTCCGATGTAGCGCGAGTACACCCGGTCCACGGGGTCACGCATGATGGCGATGATCCTGGCATCCGGGCGTGCGGCGGCGATTCGCGGCGCCACCCGGGTCGACGCCAGGTAGACCGGCGAGACATCTCCACGCAGGGCCTCTGGCGGAGCGGACGCGTACAGGGCCCGATAGCGCGCCTCGTCGGCGATAAACCACTCGGGAATGGCCGCGCGATTCGCCGCCAGCGGAGAGCCCGTCAAATCACAGGCGTAGAAATAGCTGCAGGATTTCGCCGCGGGGACACACAACTGTGGATGCTGGGCCAAATAGTGATTGAGGGACGTGGTTCCGGCGCGGCCCGCCCCCACGACGTAAAAGTCGGGAAGCCTCGATTCACGTTCATCCGCCACAGCCATGGTTCTCCCCAAAGCGGGCCGCCACCCGGCGGCCTGCCCCAGGGCGGTCCCCCGTCACAAAGTCACCAGCACTCGTCGCGAGATCGGTGGATCCAATTGGAATTGAAATACCTGCGGGTTGGGGGGACCGTCAACGGAGGCTGTCGGTTTTCCGGATCAATCCCCCACTGACGGGGCGCCTTGATCCGAAACGATGGCCAGGGGAGACTCAGGGAGAGTCTGGAGGGTCCGGATCCTCCGTTGCGGGATCCCCCAGTGCTCGATGCAGCCGGGCGTGATCCCCCTTGATCACTCATCTCCAAACCACAAATCAACCCATGCCAGGCTTTCGTCTTGCAATTGTCGAGGCTGTCCGCACGCCATGCGGGGTGCGGGCGGGCTTGTGAAACCAATTGCGATGGACTATTCCAGACAATGGATTCTGTGTCCGTACCCAGGCCTCCACAGCAGCGGCCCGATCGGTGACGCTTCTGTGACTTTTCGTCCCGGAGTTTCGCCATGAGTCGTCTTTCCAGTTTTGCTTGCGTACTGCTGATGGTCGCCTCGTCTGGCCTGGTTCTGGCTGGACCGATCGGTCCCTTCGATGACGGTGGTGCCTATTTGCCCCCCGGGCCGGTCGCCAAATGGATCCAAACGACCTGGAAAGCCGACGTGGGGGGGCACATTTACACCGGTACCGACCTGATCCACATCAAGAAAAATGGGGACATCGATGTCTATGTGAAGGTGGACCTCTTTGTCCTCCCCGGAGGAGGGGGCGGAGGGGTTGGCACGGCGGATGATCTCGACCTCGTGACCATCTATGGCAAGCAGGCACCGGGAGCCCCCAAAACGGGCTTCGATCCGTCGGATCTCGTGAGCTTTGATCCCGATGCGACCATCGGATTCGACGGCAAGGAACACCATTGGGGAGGGGCGGGAAGCGGGATTGAATATCTGTCGTTCTCAGAAGAATGGATCGTGGCCAATCAACTCGCCGCCGCGCTGCCTGGAGCCGACCTGTCGAGTTTCGAGACCTCGTCCCCGACCCAGTCGTACCGGGTGTACAAGACGACGGTCCCTCTGCAGGACTACCTCGTCCCCGAGCCCTCGACTTGGGTCCTCGGAGTGCTGGGAGTGGTGGGGCTGATGGCAAGAACGCGGCCCAATCGCAGGTCGAGCCCCTCGGCCCCATGACACAAGGCCGAGCGACTCCTCACTGCGCTTCCCGTGGGTTTTGAACCAGGCCTTCCCAGTGTCCGCGGCTGGCGAGCCGTCCGCACTGCAGCGGCGGCCTCCCTCGCCTTCTGCCGGTTTCCATGACAATCGCCGCATGACTGTCGACCGAGGGGGCCAGGAATCCCGCGACCGTGATTGCTGACGGGGACCCGATGTGCCGCGAGGCCCCGAGCCTTCGGTGTCGCGTGCCAACCGCTGGCAAAACAGGGACTGGCACCAGAACCCGCATCACCGGAATTCGCATCACAAGGGACCTCATCGACGGGGTTCTTGGAAAATGAAACAATCCGTACACTCCCGGGACAATGCCCGGAATTCTCCACCGATTCCCGGAAAGCAGACCGGGAGGTTTGTTCGAGGGGTGCCTCGGCAGGTATCCTCTCAGGTCGGTCCAAGGACGCTTCGAGTCCCTTTCCTGATTGTGCTGCTGTGCCTGTTGCACCTTGTTTACTCAGGCCACCGTTTGGCCGTTTGGTCGTTTGGCTCTGCCTTTGGTCGGGAGCGTCCCTTGGACAGATCAATTCCGGCCGGGCGGAATCTGGAGAGACGGCTCAGCCGGCAACCTCCAACGCAGCCCCTCTCTCCCGCCGAATCGACCGCGCGGTGGCCGATTTCTACCGGGGCCCCGAGATTCCCCGGGCGAACGAATGGGATCTGCACCGCCGGGTCTCGCTTGACCTGATCGGCCGGGGTCCCACGATCGAGGAACAGGACCGCCATCAACAACGGCTTCAGAAGCCGGGAGTCGACCGCGACACAGCCTGGCGGGACCTGGTCGACGAGTTGCTCGCCCGCGACGAGTTCACCCGCCAGTGGGCCCGCGTGCTCGAAGTGCAGTTCTCGGAGCGCCGCCCCGACGACAAAATCAGCACCCAACAGTTCCGGGCCTGGTTGCGGAACTCGCTCGCGCAGAATCGTCCCCTCAACGAGATTTGTCTGGAAATTCTCGCGGCGGACGGAACAGGCGAAACGCTGCGACCCGCGGCCAGTTTTTTCCTCAACCGGCTCGCGGAACCGAACCTCATGGTGCGCGACGTCGGCCGGATCTTCTTCGGCCGGGATGTGCAGTGCGCCCAGTGCCACGACCACCCTCTGGTCAGCGATTACGAACAGAGCGAATACTTCGGCATCCTGTCGTTCGTCAACCGCACCTATCTCTTCACCGATGAAGAACGGGGCAAGTGGCTCTTCCTGGGGGAAAAGGCCGAAGGAGAACTTGAGTTCGCCTCGGTCTTCTATCCGGCCCGCGGCAAGACCACCGCCCGGCCCGTGCTGCCGATGGTCATGGCGATGGATGCCGAACCCGGCCCCGTGGACGATGCCGACGCCTACGTCATTCCTCCCACCAAAACCCAACGGGGGGTGCCGCGTTACAGTCGTCGGCAGCAATTGGCGGTCCTCGCGACACACCCCCAAAACCAACCCTTCAACCGCAATCTGGCCAATCGCTTGTGGAGCCATCTGTTGGGAACCGGGGTGGTGCATCCGGTCGACATGCATCACGCCGGCAATCCGCCGGTCTCGGCCACCCTGCTTCAACAGTTGGCCGACGAACTGGTGACCCAGGGCTACGACCTGCGGGCCTTCCTGAAGGAAGTCGTACTGTCGCAGACCTACCAGCGTTCCGTCGTACCGCCCGACCTGAAGAGTTGGGGAGGTCCGGCGGGAGGTGTGGCGACGCTCGATGCGGAATTGGCAGCGTTCAGCCAGGAACTGGCCGCCCTCGAACATCCCCAGGCGAGCCTGGCCGCCGAGTTCACGCGAGCCCAGGGGGAGCTTGATCGGGCGCAGGCACAGGTCGATCGGGTCCAGCAACAGATTCGGGACGCGCGTGACGAATTGCAGAAGACACGCGAGGCGCGTGATCAGTTGCAGGCTCCCCTGGCCGAAGCGCAGACGCGACTGAAGAAACAACAGGATCTGATTGCTTCTTTGAAGGGAGCCCTGACGGAAGCCGACAAGGCGATCCAACTCGCACCAGATGACCAGGATCTGGCGAAATCCCGGGAGGCATTGAACACCCGCATGACGGCTGCGACCGAGGCTCTGGGAGGACTCACCAACCAGATGCAGGAGAAAGCCGAACAGCTTCAGGTCGCTCATGGCCACGTGAATGATCTGCGCAGCCGAATTGTCGCGCTGTCAAACCGCCGCCTCGCCCTGGGAGAGTTTGTCGTGGAGGCGCGCGGGGTCCAGCGGCGGATTCACACGCGTCAACAGGCACTGGCGGATACCCAGAGCGACCTCGTGCTGAAGCAGCAACGGTGGACCGGACTCAAAGCGTGGCTGGAACTGAGGGGCGAGGTCCAGCGCCGGGAGGCGGCTGGGGACGCGGCGGGACTGGCCGAGTGGCAGGCGCGCCAGGAACAGCAGGATGCTCAGTTGGTCGAGAACTGGCGGCGGGGATTCGCGCTGCGGAACATCCGCTGGCTCTCTCCCGAGCAACTGGCGGGCTCAATCGTCAGCAGTCTGGGGATGGATCGGCCGGTCCGGGCGAAGGTGCTGGCCGACTGGACGGCGGCAAACCCGGGCAAAACAGCCGACCCGACCCAGGAAACGACACTGCGCGAGAAGCTGGAATTCGCCGTGTTCGATCAGGTATGGACCGTCGAAGATGAAACGGGAGAGCGGTTCGGTGCCCCGGCTGGAACTCCCCAGGACGGCTTCTTCGCCACGACCGACCAGGCTTTGATGATGGAGAACAACCCTGGTTTCCTCGGGTGGCTGAAGCCAAACGAGGGGACTCTCACCCACCGGCTGCAGGTGCTGCAGGATGCGGGGGAAGTGGCCGACGAACTGTACCGCTCGGTTTTCGCCCGGACTGCCGATCCTGAGGAACGGGAACAGGTGGTGCGCTGGCTGAGCCCCCCCCCGGCAGCACCCAATGATGCCAATCCCGCTCCCGACCGTGCGGCCCTCGTTCAGGAACTGGTGTGGGGGTTGCTGACTTCGACCGAATTCCGGTTCGTTCCCTGATCGCCCCGACTCACCTCCCAGCTCACTGGGCCCCTGGCCCCTTCAGTCCGCGACCTTCCGACGGAGGACCATGATGATTCCACAACACTCTCCCCAGTGCCAGACGCCCCAGCATCTGCTGGGACGGCGGCAGTTTCTGGGAGAGACCCTGGGAACTATCGGCGGACTGGCGGGTGTCAGCCTGCTCGCGGAACCAGCCGGGGCGGCCGAGCTGTCCCAACAGGGAAAGTCGGTCGTGGTGATCTTCCTCGACGGAGGGATCAGCCAGTTCGAATCGTGGGATCCCAAGACCGATCTCGACACGGGTGGCCCGTTTCGCGCGATCTCCACGTCGGTCCCGGGGATCCAGGTTTCGGAACTGTTGCCCTACACCTCCCGGCACCTGCACCGCATGGCGCTGATCCGCAGCATCAGCACCGATCTGGATGATCATGGACTGGCCAAAAACATCGTGAGGGCCGGACGGCAAACGCGGACCGCCACCGAATACCCGGAACTGGGGGCGGTGGTCGCCAAGGGGCTCGAACGCCCCGGGTTTCCCCTCCCCGGGCACATCCGCACGATGGTCGCCGGGGTGGGGGGCCGCGGCCGGGACGCATCCTACCTCGGTCCGGGGTATGCCAGTGTCTCCGTCGGGGCGGAGGCTGGGGGAATTGTGAACAACAAGCTGCCGGAGGGGCTGACGGTCGAGGCCGACAACCGCCGGCACGACTGGCGGCGGTTTGTGAACGACCGGCATCGCCGGCGGGTCCGGTCGGCCGAGATGGATGCCTATACGCAAACTTTCGAGCAGTCCCGCCGGCTGATGGAACGCAGGGAGTTGTTTGACATCGCCGCCGAACCACCGGCGATCCGGGAAGCCTACGGCCAGAGCGAGTTTGGCAAGCAACTGCTGCTGGCCCGCCGGCTGGTCGAGCAGGAGGTGCCGTTTATCGAGGTCAGCCACGCCGGTTGGGACTTTCATCACAACAACTTCGAGTTCCATCTGCATTACGTGGCCGACTTCGACCGCCCGTTCGCCCACTTCCTCGATGATCTGGACGAGCGGGGGCTGCTTTCGCGCACCCTCGTGATTGTGATGACCGAGTTTGGCCGGACCCCCAGGATCAACCCCGGCTACGGGCGGGATCACTACCCGGCGGCGTGGTCGATCGCCCTCGCGGGATGCGGGATCCACCATGGTGCCGTGATTGGCAAAACCGACGCGAAGGGGATCGAGGTGACCGACCGAAAGGTCGACCACCGGCACCTGTTCCACACTTACCTGCGGGCGGTGGGGATCAAGTCGTCGGGTGACTTCCGGATCGGGGGGCGCGCATTCCCGATCGCCGACCCTGCCTACGGACCGATCGAGGAGTTGCTGGCATGACCCTTCCCAGGCTCGATGAATCCAAGGCAAAGCCCGAACCGCGATTCGATCCGCGGGCCACCCACACGACCCACGACTGGGCCCACCCGGCCCGCCTGTTGTGCTGCCGGGTCGATCCCACCGGCCGCTTTGTCTGCGCGGGTGCAACCGACCACACCGTGCAGCGGTGGGAGATCGCCACGGGGACGAAGGTGCCTCTGGCGGCCCACACCAACTGGGTCTCGGCTCTCGGGTTTTCGCCCGACGGCGCCACGTTGTATTCGGGAAGCTACGACGGGCGACTGATCGCGTGGGAAACGGCCGCGGCGGCTCCCCAGCCGGTCCGCACGATCACCGCGCACGAGGGGTGGCTGCGGGCGATTGCCATCAGTGGTGATGGCCAGTGGATCGCCACCGCCGGGAATGATCGCCTGGTGAAGCTCTGGTCGGCCGCCACGGGAGACAAGGTGCGGGAACTGTCGGGGCATCCGCAGCACGTGTTCTCTCTCCAGTTTGTCCCGGGAACCCGCGAACTGGTGAGTGGCGACTGTCTGGGAAATATCCATCACTGGAATGGGGACGACGGCAGGCTGTTGCGGCAATTCGACGTCCGCGATACTTCCAATCTGATAGGAGACATCGCCCCATTTGGCGGAGTTCTCAACCTGGCGTTCAACCGCGACGGCAGCCGGCTGACCGCCGTGGGCCACTTCAAGGTCTCGAACGCCCCGGCTGGCAACCGCCGGGCGGTCGCCACCACGTTTGACTGGAAGAGCGGCGAACGGGTCTTGCGGCAGGAATCGGTCAAGGAAGAACGCGATGCCACACTCTGGCGGGCCGTGCATCATCCACGGGGCCCGATGCTGGGAATCATCGCGAAGGAACTGGGGTTCTGGGAGCCTGAGTCCGTCGAGTTGTTTCACCTGCTGAAGACCCCCAGTGAGATGTTCGATTTCGACCTGCACCCCAACGGTCTCGATCTCTTCACAGCTCATTTTGACGGGCATCTGCGGGTCCACCGCTGCGCCCCGGCCTGACGTTACACCGTCTCAAACACCACGGTCGTCACCGGTTCGGCCTCTTCGGCCTCGACCGCATCTCCCTCAGGAGTCCCCTTGGGCCAGATGTGGAAGCCACCCCGTCCCGCGATCTGGGGGATTTCCCACAGGCCCCAGATGCCCTTCCCCTCGGCATACCCCTGGTAGGCGACGTCGTGCCCCTTGAGATAGCGCTTCGTCCACCAGCACTTGCCATCGTCGATCTGGTAGCGTCCCTTGACGATGAACTCCCCCACCCAGTCGGCCCCGGCTCCGGAGATCAACCCGTCCTTGAAGAACAGATCGAGTTCGGTTCGCGAGCGGGAATTCCACTGGATGAAATAGCCGACCCAGGTTCCCGAGGGGAAGCGGTCGTCGGTTTCGCAGGTGGGAACGTCGGGCAGATCGTCGTCGTGCATGGCACACCCCTTTCCGGGGGCAAACCGCTACGGACCGTCGCGGTACACCAGCACGGCCATTCACCACGAATGGACGGGGCACTCAGACAGACCGCCGGTCATCGTACGGGGGTGTCCAACGGGGAATCAACGGGCCTGCCAACCACGCACATTGGCCGCCCGACCGGGGACGGTGCCTACCCTTCCACCTCGGCGAAGTTGCGCTCGATCAGTCCACCGCCCCAAATCCCGAAGGCGATTCGGCGACACCGCCTGCCAGCCCGATGCTCCCTCACCGACTGGAAAACCGCTCCAAAACCATCCCAGAAATAAAGGGTGGCCCCGCCTCGGGGGCTGAACCGGAACCTTGTTATCCTCCAGGCCTGGAATCGCAACTCGTTTTCTGAAAATGTCTTACAGCGAACGGAAACACGGTATCCAGCAGCCATCCTTTGTTTATTAAGCTCTTGACAATTTAGTCAGGAAGCCTATTTTAGTAAGGTATGAAGCCGCCCAATGATCAACAGACGGCAGCCCGAGTGGCCGAGTTGCTGGGGGAGTACCTTGGGAACCAATCGGCCACCTCTCCGTTGGAGCCCGTCGGGCCGCAGAGCTTCCGACATGACTACGTCGTGGTCGTCGGCCCATCTCGCTTCGTGACGGAGTACAAAAGCCAGGCGAGTACGGCCTCTGTGATGGCGGCCATTGACTCGTTCGGCAGCCGAGCGGCCGCTGAGCAGAGGGGTACCATGCAGTCGGGCGACATCCCGTTGATCGTCGTCCCCTTCATGGGGCCGGCCGGGCAGGCGCTTTGCGCTCAACACCAGATTTCCTGGCTCGACCTCTGTGGGAACGCCCGCATTTTGGCCCCCGGGTTACGAATCTGGATTGAAGGACGCCCCAATCAGTTCAAAGAACGCGGGCGTCCCTCCAATCTGTTCGCACCGAAAAGCTCCCGTCTCGCGCGTCATCTGCTCACTGATCCAGACCGATTTCAGTCTCAGGCCGATTTGGCACGTCAGACCGGCTTGGGAGACGGCTATGTCAGCAAGCTGGTGCGACGGCTGCTCGAAGAGGATCTGCTCGTCTCCAACCAGCAGGGGGCCGTGCGGCCCCGTGACCCCAACCTGTTGCTCGACGCGTGGCACGAGGCCTATCGATTCAATCACCATCGCACCCTGCGGGGGCATGTCCCGGTCCGCACCGGGGTTGAAATGCTCAGGCATGTGCAGCAGCGGCTCTCCGCCAGTGCACTCGAGTGGGGGGTGACGGGTCTGGGGGCCGCCTGGTTGTATTGTCATTTCGCCACCTTTCGCACAACCGCAGTTTATCTCTCGGAACTTCCCACGCAGAAACTGCTTGACGATCTGGGATTCACCGAAGAGCCCCGTGGCTCCAATCTCTGGCTCGTTCTGCCAGATGACCCCCATGTGCTCCGCGGGATGCGAATCGAAGAGGGGATTCGCTGCGTCAGCCCTCTGCAGGCCTATCTCGATTTGAAAGACCAGGGCGAACGCGCGCCAGAGGCCGCGCAGGAACTGCGCAACACTTATCTGAACTGGAAACGACATGCCTGACAAACCACGCCACGCCGATGGGTATCCTCCCCGGGGCCGCGAACTCGCCCAGAGTGCCAGCCTCTATCTGGCCACGAGATTGGGAGACCTGCTGGATGACCTGGTCATTGTAGGGGGAATTGTTCCCAGTCTGATCATTCCCCAAGAATTCCATGATTCCAGCCGGGAACCGCATGTGGGGACTGCCGACCTCGACCTCGGTTTGTCGCTCGCTCTTCTGGAGGGCTCCCGGTACCAAAAGCTCTGCCAACGCCTGCGGCAGGCCGATTTCGAGCCCGATACCAATTCGGCCGGTCAACCGGTCAGTCAGCGCTGGCGTCTGAAGAGCACCGCACATCCCATCACTGTCGACTTTCTGATTCCACGATCTCATGCCACAGATCAGGGGGGCCGATTGAAGAATCTTGAAAAGGGATTCGCCGCGATCATCATCCCGGGACTGGAACTGGCGTTTCAGGATCGGACTCAGGTTGCTTTGGAGGGGACCACACCCTTCGGTGAACAGGCAAAACGCTCGCTCTGGGTCTGTGAAGCCGGGGCCTTCACGGTGCTCAAAGCCATCGCCTTCCGTGGTCGGGGGGAACACAAAGACGCCTATGATCTCGTCTACGTGTTACTGAATGACCCACGGGGAGTGGCCGAAATCGCCCGACGCATCGCAACTCTGAAACCGAAATCTCTGGTTCAGGAGGCACTGGAGATCTTGCGGCAGGACTTCACGGCTCTCGAGGGCGTCGGCACCAGGCGGATGGCTGATTTTCTGCGTGATGCAGATAACGATTCCCTGCGGGCCGATGCCGCAGGTGCCGTCCGCGCCCTGTTGCGACACTTGAGAGATTCCCCTTGATCCCCATTCACTCAACGAGCCCCTCCTCAAAACGGCTGTCCCAGGTCCTCGAACCAGGGAGGAGTATCTCCCCAACGGCTGGGGTTGATGCCGGGGGCCTCCGTCCGCATGCCGGTCGGTTTGTGTTCCTGGTGCCAGTTCGCCCCGGTGGTGTTGAGGCTCTTCAGGAACGGCTTGGCTATTTCGGGGGCGTTGGCCACCAATTGCACGTCCCAGTCGTCGACCGGCTGGATCGGCCCGGCCCAGGCGGGGCGGTAACCCAGCTGCAACAGTTCGCGTGGCTGGGTGTCGCGGTTGGGATGACTGCCATGCAAGAGCAGCGAGGGAATGATCACCGCCGACCCGGCGGGAACGACCAGCGAGATCTCCTCGGGGTGTGACTTGTAGCGTACGTAGGGGCTCGCCTCGGCATGAAACGACAGATGCGAGCGGGGAATGAGCCGGAAGGGGGCCCGCTCGGGGGTCAGGTCGTCCAGATAGTACAGCACGCGGATGAGGCGCGGGCAGCTCCCTTCCCAGCCGAAGAGATTCGAGCCGTGCGGCTGACCGTCGGTGTGCATCGAAATCCCGGGGGAGCCGGGGAGGGTGCGCTGGAAGAACCCGCGGGTGAAGACGATGTCGGGCCCCATGAGATCGGTCAGGAAGTCGATCATGGGAGGGAGGCCGATCAGCTCGCACGCCGCCCGGCTCAGCCACTGGGGCTGCACGGTCGAGCGGGTCTGGGCGGTGCTGTACGAGGTGTGCCCCATCTCGGCCGCCGCGAGTTCCTGCTTGATCCGGGAGATCTGTGCGGGGGGAATGATCGACGGCAGCACGATGTAGCCTTCGACTTCAAAATGGCGGATCTGCTGCGGCCGGGTGAACTGCGACCAGTCGGTGTGGTCGAGTTGCATGAAGCCGATGTCGTCGTCGGGAGTGGGGGTCATGGGAGGGCAGCACAACTGGAGAGGGAATCCGGGAAGGCTCCAGTGTAATGATGCTGTCCTCAGACGCAAAAAGTACGGTTGTTCTGGTCATGATGGAATCGAACGCGACGGCCCAGGTCCTGCCGGCCGGCAGACACCCGGGCAGCCGGGACACAGGGTGATCCAGTCAACCCGCCTCACTCAGACTTTCCAGGGAGTCACCCTTCCTAAACTACGGGCGGGCAGTCTCCCGCAACGCCTTTGAACTGGATTGGACTGTTTTGGTTTGCATTGTAGGCTGGGACCCAAACGGCGGCGGCATTTCGGAACAGAGCCAACACAACGAGATAGTTGTTGTCGCCAACCTTCGCCCCAACAACACGGTAGTCCCTCTGGACTCCACTGTAGATCCCGTTTTGAAATTTGATGGAGCTCTGGGCCTGAGTGCCATAGTCAATCACTTGCCAACCAGTCGAAGTCAGTCCCGATGGACTGTTCACCGGAGGCAAGTCGCTGGACGGGATGGGGATTTGACCAAAGATTTTGCCAGCCACCTTGATGATACCCGCCGTGGGCTGCGCCGCCGCTGCCTGACATTGACACAACTTCACGTTGTTTTGATCGATGATGTAGGAATTCAGCGGAGCTCCCCGCTGGAATGGTGGCTGAGGTTGAGTCACCGTAAACTGTTCCGCGCTCATTGTTCAAACTCCAGTTGGGGGGACATCAACTCGACTGCACTCTTTTGCAACACAAATCCACAGGGTGCCCTCACAGATCCAATCGCTCCGAAATCCTCTGCGTTGATTGCGATGTTGACCGCAACCCCGTTGATTTCGAGGGTCGTCAATTCTCCTGCGTCGAATCGCAGTGAAATCTCAAAATCCTGCGGTGGTGGCGTCTTCTCGAACATTTCCTGCTGCCAAAACGGGCGTATCGGAGACACCATGGCCTGCAACTCATCAACGCCAAACAGCGTCTGATGGGCCCAGATTTTGGGAACCTCGTTCTCCGGATAAGTCATATGAAACAGGAGCCCCCCAAATTCGACCTTACCCGAAGGCAATTCCCGCCAGTTGTAGAAAAATCCCCAACCATCGAAATCGTCGGTCCGCATTCTCCACGTCACCCGCCGGAGATTTCGTTCCGCCTTGAGCGCAAACGGAATGAATTGCGGATAATCCGATTTCAGCAGCAACCACTCTCCGTCAGGGATGAGGAAACAGCGTTGTTCTTCCCGTCGATTCCGAAATCTCAGCAGTCCTGGAGGAACCGCCCGCCCACCTTGCCACTTTCGACGATGGGCGGCCGACCCCTCTGCGACCAGCATCCGCCCTGGTGCGAACTCCTCCGCCGCCGGTTGCTCAACGGGAGGCGGAGCATCCAAACTGGCCAATCCCGCGCGAATTGGACTGCCAGCAAAATCGTCGGGGACAGCGCGCCCCGCATTCGATCGGAAAATGGTGGACACAGCCACAACCCCGACCAACACGGCCAGCAGCAGACTTCCCGCCACCGCCAACAACCGCCGGGGAACAGTGGACGCGATGACCGGCTGTGCCTTCCCGATGTGGTGCGGCGGCTCCAACACCCCGCGCAGCCGCCGCACCACATCCCCCGCCGTGATGTTCCGCTTTGTGACATCCTTTTCCAGCATCGCCAGGCAGACCGCCTGCACCTCTTCGGGAACATCACCATTCAGCTCCCGGGGGGGCTGTGCCCGACTTTCCGGCCGGGCCAGCCACTTCTCGTGCAACACGATGTTTTCCAGCCCCGGCCGCCGCCCTGTCAACCACTCGTAAAGCACCACCCCCAACGCATAGATGTCGGTCCGCCCCCCTGTGATCCCGCCCGCCTGCTCTCCCTGCTCCGGTGCCTTGTAACACCAGGTCCCCCCCGACGCCGGTCCCTCCCGGACCTGCTGCTCTTCACTGGTCGCCAGGCCAAAGTCGGCCAGGTACACCTGCCCCTGCTCGTCCAGCAGCACGTTTGCCGGCTTGATGTCCCGGTGATAGATCTGCTGCGCGTGCGTCAGCCCCAGTGTCTCCGCCAACTCGGCCACCACCCGGCACGCCTCCCGCCAATCCCGGGGACGCTCCCGAATCCGCCGTTCCAACGTCCCCCCCGGCAGATACCGGGTCACCAGGTAGGGCCACCCCGCACACACATCGGCACTCAACACCTCCAGCACCCGCGCCCCCTGCCTCCGCAGCAGTTCCAGCTTCTGCCCTTCGGCAAAAAACGAGGTCTGATATGGCGAGTTCAAATGGATGGGCCGCAACAGCTTGATCGCCACCGGTCGGTGCAACAGCGTGTCCCACCCCTTCCAGACCTCGCCAAACCCCCCCCGACCCAGGAACTCTTCCAGTCGATAACACCCCAACATCACCCCCGTCCGCCAGGGACTGGGATCCTCCGCTGGAACCCGGCGCCGGGCCGGTGGAACTCGCACAGGCTGCACCCGGGCCGCGTCCCGCTGTCCCGGATCAATCTGGATGGGCGAGAGCGTTTCCAGGGCCGTGGGGGTCACCGACCACTCGACCTCGGCCCGGGTGTCCACCTCCGTCTGCGCGCGCGTCGAAAATGCGATGCTGATGGCGTCCGACGCTTCGGGATACCGTTGCCGATATTCCCGCTCACTCGCCTCTTCCCCCCGCTCTCGCCGGGCCTGCACTTCAATCCGCAGCAGGTTCATCAAAGCCGACGAGCGCTGCTCCCGCGGCAGCCTTTGCAAAAACGAGTCGAGATCGGGTCGACTGCCGCTGCACCAATTCTCGGCGAACTCGCCGCATAGACTTTCAACACGAGACTGCACTCGGGTCGGCTCGGCCCCCCCGTCGGACTGTTGCTGCTCGGCCATCCCCCGCCCCCTTGGCATCGTCCGAAAAAGTCCGAACAAACCTCTCCATCCTTCACGCACCCCTCCACGGATGGATCGTCCTCCGGTTGCACTCTGCTCTCTGAGGAGTCAAATCTCATTGAGCAATGTGACATTTCGCCGGAATTTTTTTCTGGAGAGACCAGTTTTCCCCCCGGACACAAGGCCCAATTCCGCCCCACAAGTCCGGTCCGGCCCCTGCATCCGCCCGGTCCCGGCCTCTCCCCACGCCCCGCCAGGCCCCGGTCCCGACTTTGCGGTCGAGTCGACTCCATTTGATCTTCTGTCGACGTCTGAGGCAGACACCCCGCAGCCTCAATTCCCATCCCCCGCACGCCCCATGGCCGCCCTCCAGCCTCCCGCCGTCCTGCATTTCCAGTGCACCGTGGGGTGGCTCCGCCTCAAAGATTCGGACGAGTCGACGGATGATTCCGCTGACAATCGTGACTCGACCTGCCTCGGGACCAGAGAGTGAGGTGCACCTCACAGATTCCCCTTCTCGCCGGATTTCGTCAGTGATGATGCGGGAGACAAGGTCATGGTCCAGTCCGACGCGACGCCGGCTGACATCACAACTTCCGCCCGCTCAGACTGGTCGCGAAATACCTGGAATTGCCACACACCGGCCTACCATGCCGGGAAACCTGCCTGCGACGTTCTTGCGTGCGACCCCGTTCATGCTGGGTGAAGTCCGACACGAGACAGGGCCGCAGTCGCAGGCCGTTGACTCGCAATCTCACCGATGCCAACTCGTCGGGTCTTTCGTGGAACAGACTTCCGCCGCGGCCGCTCGCGGCACTCCGTTCTCAATCCGAGCTTTGGAGTCCGATTGTCCCAAGAGTGCCGGTCATCCGCCGTTGAACCGTACTGGACCATTCAGCAGTTTTGTCCACGGAACGCCCGCCAGATTCTGCTTGGCCCAAACCATCAGGTAGTTTTCGTTTCCGGCAACCACACCGCCAATCCGCTTGTCGAAAATTCTTCCGTTGTAGTCCCCCCAGTAGAACTTGTACCCGAGTTGGCTGGCCCCAAACAAAGTCTCCAATTCGAGATACACGGGAGAAAGACCGGCCGTGATGGGCGGCGGCGGATCGACCGGGATCGCGGCGACACTGCGAAATACGCAGGCCGCCACCTTGGCGATTCCCGACACCCCGGCCATCGGGTCGATCTGATTCCCGATACACTCCTTGAGTTTGGTTCCGTCCTCGATGGTGGGACGCATGATCTGCGAACCAAACGGACGCAGTGGCGATGACACATCATGCTCGAATGCCCTGACAATCGGTTGCCGCCGGGTATAACCGATCAGATCGACTTTCAGACAGATCTGCGACATGACCCAACGTCGGTAACCACGCACCTTCGCCCATGTAACGAGGCGCACATCCGGCGAATCGACGTGAATGGGAATTCGTCGATCCTTCGTATTGAACGAATCATCGATGAAGACATACGCAGCCACTTCGTCCGTCTGTTGTACGACCAGCGCCTCGCTCGCCCAACGCGCGGGAGGACGCCGGGGAATCTTGCTGTTGGGGGGAAGACAGGCCCCAACAACGGTTTGCACATTGCCTCCGTAAACGACTCCATCAGCAGTCAAATGGGGACGCTGCTCGGCGTCAAATTCCACCGGAACCTTTGGGGCGATCACACTGTGCAACAGGGTCGGATGCAGAATCAGATTTCTGACGGGAGCGCTGATGAGTTGGGGGCCTTCTTTGGGCTGTTCGAGTTCGGCATTGCTCATGGGTAGACCATTTTGGGAGGGAACAGGACTAACTGACCAGATTTGATGAACACCCCAAAGGGCGGAACGAAAAGGGCACGACTTGGATGTTCCAGATCAGGGACATCAAGCTTCTTTCCATCCAGTTCCACAGACTCGATGTAGCCATTCTCGATGTTCACCGACAGTCGTACGACACTCCGTGGCACAAATTGCGGAGGGATGGGACTCTCTCCCACGGCATGCTGGCCCTCCATCGAACCGGTCAGGGGATGAATCGAGTAGGTGTTGGATGTCAGCAGCAGCGTCACGCCATCTGGCTGCGTCACTTCACGAAACATCAGCCCCCGAAACTGCGTTGTCGTATTGTTTTGCTGCAGAACCTCCTCCTTCTGATAGTACAGCCCGAAACCATCCAGGCGGCTGCGTTGAATCGTCATTTCAATCCGGCTGGGAATCGTCCTGAATTCCGTCGCGAATTGCAGCAATCGCAATTCGTCGGTGTTCAGAATCAATCGCTCCCCCTCCACATCAAACACCACCAACTCTGTTCCCCGGATACCAACATGTCGCTCAACCTCTGGGGTCACCCCCGACGTCTTGATCCAGCGATCCCGGCCACCAACCGCAAGTCTGTCATCGTCCTGAACCCCACGGCTCAGACTCAGAACACCTACACCGGAAAGTCCCAGAAATCCCAGAGCCACCACCGCCGCCGCAATCCACCGATTCCGCCGCGTTGGAACCGACCGCTGAAGCTGCGGCGAAACCTGCGGCACCAACACCCCGCGAAGCCTCCGCTCCACATCCCCCGCCGTGATATTCCGCTTGGTGTAATCCTTCTCCAGCATTTCCAGGCAGATTTGCTGCAGTTCCCCGGGAATGTCCGGATTCAATTCCCGGGGGGCCTGGGCGCGCAAGGCCGGCTCACTGAGCCATTGCCTGTGCAGCTTGCTCTCCGTGGGACCCGGCCAACATCCGGTCAACCACTGATAGAGCACCACACCCAAACTGTAAACGTCACTGCGCCCCTCCGCGATCCCGTGTTGGGCCTGCTCGGGAGACCAATAGGCCCACGTTCCCGCACCGGTTTGCAGTCCCTTCCTCACCAACTGATCTTCGGTGGTCGCCAGGCCAAAGTCGCCCAGGTAAACCTGCCCTTTTTCATCGAGCAGCACATTCTTCGGCTTGATATCCCGGTGGTAGACCTTGTGCGCGTGCGCAATCCTGAGTGTCTTCGCCAGGTCCGCCACAACCCGTGCCGCCTCCCGCCAATCGCGCGGATGCCTGTTCATCCACCGCTGCAGGTTGCCTCCGGACAGAAACTGGCTGACCAGGTACGGCCAGTCGTTGCAGGTCGCCGCCGCCAGGACCGGAACCACCTGGGCTCCCGCCTGCTGCAAAGCCCTCTGTTTTTGCGGTTCCAGAAAAAACTCGTGGTGATAATCGGTGTTCAGCCATCTTGGCAGGAGCAGCTTGATCGCGACCACGGAATGCAGGTTGGTGTCCCAACCTTTCCACACCTCGCCAAACCCGCCGTGGTCCAGCCTCTCATCCAGTCGGTAATTCCCCAGCATCATGCCGGGCTTCCACGGACTTTCCTCCTCGGACTTGTCTGGTTGCTGATTCGGATCCCGCTGGGTGACCTCCAGGTCCTGGGGAGCCTGAGTCCCGACTGACCACTCAATCTCAGCCTGCGTGTTGACAGCGACCTGCCCGTGCGTCGTAAACGCCAGATCGATGGCGTCTGACGCTTCGGGATATCGCTGCCGGTATTCGTCCTCGCTCGCCTCCTCCCCCCTGGCACGACGCTCCTGCACTTCAATCCGCAACAGATTGATCAGGGCGGAAGTTCGCTCCGCACGGGGCACCCTTTGCAGGAACGAATCGAGATCAGGCCGACTGCCACTCCGCCAGTTTTCGGAGAATTCAATGTAGAGCCTCTCCAACGGGGTCTGCACCCGGGTCGGCTCAAACTTGTTGTCAGGAGGACGGTTCTGTGTCATCGTGGTCTCTCAATTGGTGAAACCCCCCGCCCACTCACTATTTCACACCAGCGAAGACGTTTTTGACCTCCGTAACACTTCGCTCAAGAACCCAGATGTCAACCTACCTTCCCCGGCTCTGGAAAAGCAACTGGATTTTTCTTCGATTTCCAGCGATCGCCAAGTGCCAACTTGGCTGCCCACGCGATTTGACCCCAACCCTCCTGGGGGACGACACTTTCGACTCCGTCGATTCCGCCCCCCGGGCCCGTTCCCATGTCCGACCTCAAATCGCCCGCGCTCCTGTACCTCAAAGGGGCCCTGATGCTGCTGTGCGGCACACTGGCCGCCGGGCTGCTCATCGCCCAACTCCCCGACTGGTCCAGCGTCACCTTGCTGGCCATCGCCATTTGGGGCTTCTGCCGGGCGTACTACTTCGCGTTCTACGTCATCCAGCATTACATTGATCCGGGATATCGCTTCGCCGGCCTGTTGGCGTTTGTGCAGTACCTCTGGCGACGCCCCCACCCTCCGCACGATCCGGCACACTCCGACTGACCTCCTCTCCTCTGGAACTTCGCATGGCGCGACGACTTTTCCTGTTCCTCGCCGGTTGGTCTCTGGTCGCGCTCCCCAACCCCGGTTCCCTCGCGCAAGCGCAGACTCTCGAAGCCACACTGCTCAAGGAACCGGTCGAACGCCTCGTCCAGGCCGCCCAGGCCGAGGGAGACCCCCGCCGGGGAGCGGTGCTGTTCCATCAGCCCTATCTCGGCTGTACCCAGTGTCACGCCGCCGGGCAGGGGGAAAAGCCTCTCGGTCCCGACCTGACCCGCTGGGATCAACCTCCCACCCCGGCCCACCTGGTCGTGGCGGTCCTGCAGCCCTCGAAACAGATCCGGAAAGGCTACGAGACCCTCATCATCGAGCGAACCTCGGGCCAGACCCAGACCGGCTTGCTGGTGGAACAAACCACCGACGCCGTGGTCTTGCGCGACGCCCGAGACGCCGGTCGCCCCACCACCATCCCCCGGACGGAAATCGCCGAACTGCAGCCCAGCGACCAATCGCTCATGCCGGCCGGTCTCGTGAACGTGCTCGCCAGCCGGCAGCAGTTCCTCGCCCTCATCAGCTACCTGCGCGAAATCGCCGCCGGTGGCCCCGCCAAGGCACTCGAGCTGCAGCCCGACCCCACCCTCTACGCGCCCCCCGCCCTCCCCCACTACCAACAGAAGCTCGACCACCGTGCCCGCAACGCCGGCTGGGACGAACAATCTCTCGCCCGGGGCGAGGCAATCTACAACCGCGTCTGCGGCAACTGTCACGGAACGGCCACCCAGCCCGGTTCACTCCCCACGTCGCTCAAGTTCGCCTCGGGGAAATTCCGGAACGGGGCGGAACCCTTCGCGATGTACCAGACTCTCACCCGCGGGTTCGGCTTGATGGCCGCCCAGACCTGGATGGTTCCCCGTCAGAAATACGATGTCATCCATTACATCCGCGAACGGTACCTGCGCGAGTTGAATCCGTCGCAATACGTTCCCCTCACTGAAGACTATCTGGCCAGCCTGCCCCAAGGGAACACCCAGGGGCCCGAACCCTCGCGGATCGAGCCCTGGTCGGCCATGGATTACGGCCCCAGCCTGATTGGCACCTACGAGGCGGGGAACAACGCCGGCAACTTCGCCTACAAGGGGATCGCCATGCGGCTCAATCCCGGCCCGGGAGGAATCGCCCGGGGGGACCACTTCCTGGCGTTCGACCACGACACCCTGCGTGCCGCCGCTGCCTGGAGCCGGCGGCCTGGCCAACCGGGCTTTGTCGACTGGCACTCGATTCTCTTCGACGGGCAACACGGCGTGCATCCCCGCCTGGTGGGGGATGTGTGGTGGGCCAACCGCACCGGTCCCGGCTGGGCCCGCCCCGGCACCAGCGATTTCACCGACCCCCGGTTCCGCGGCCGAGACAACCGCCCCTACGGCCCCCTCCCCCGCGACTGGGCCCAATATCGGGGTCTGTACCACCACGGCCCCGAGGTGATCTACCACTACACCGTGGGAGAGACCCCGGTCTACGAATCTCCCGCACTGCTCGAATTGGCCACTCCGGCCGCCGCGCCGCCCGCGAAGGCCGACTCTCAGAGTCCCCCGGCCGTCACCTCACCCATCATCACCCGCACCCTCGAACTGGGCCCCCGCCCGCAGACGCTGCGGGTGCAGGTGGCCCAACTGGCGCAGGCCACTCCTCCCCTGCAGCGCCTCGCCGTGGGGGGTGCCCAAGGGGTGCTGTTTGGAACCCCCCCGGGAGGAAAGAATTCGGAAGCAGCCACAGGCCCCTTCAACTTCGACGGGGGCCAGTATGCCGAGGTGACCACCCCGGCCGAACTCGATCTGTCACGCACCGACCTCACTGTCCTCGCGTCGATCCAGACCACTGTCGGCGGATCGCTCTTTTGCCAGACCTCGGCAGGAGACAACTGGGTCCCCGGGGGGAGATCGTTGTTCGTTCGTGATGGACGGCTCTGTTTTGACATGGGCTGGGTCGGCGTCGTCACCTCCCGCCAGCAGGTGGCCGACGGGAAGCCCCACGTCGTCGGCTTCTCCTGGAATCACCAGACCGGTGACATCGAATTGTTCGTCGACGGTGTCTCGGCAGGAACGGGGACACTGAAGGGCAACCAACAGCTCGCCGAGCCCCTCACGCGCATCGGTTTCACCGCCGGCGACTTCCCGGCCCCGCAGAGCGCGTGGAAGGGGCGGCTCGACCGGGTTGTCGCCTGGAAGGGCCGGCTCCCCGTGGCGACTCTGCGCGACCTGTCGCGCGACCTGGAGAAATCTCCCGCGACATTCGCCCCCCCCACCCCGGCTCCCGTCGCGAATTGGCGATTGGCGGGAGTGGCTGCCGACAAACTGACCAGCACCGGATCGGTCAAATCGTCACTGCGCGTCCGCACCACCGGCGCACCGGTCACTGCGGGTACCCCGGCGGTGCTGGCTGGAATCTCACCCGTTCTGCCCGGCCTGGAATGGGAGGTGATTGAAGACCGGCTGGTGCTGACCATTCCGGCCGGAAAGGAACCGGTGCGCACCACGATCTGGACGACGGCGGCCTCTGACGGAGACCCTCGCGACCAAATCGGAAAGATTGCCGCCGCCTGCCCAGTGCGCGACCTGCAACCTCTACTGCAAGGTGGTCCCCCGCGCTGGCCCGGCCGGCTGACGGTGCCGGTCCGCCGCGGTGCCGACACCGGCCCCCTCGCGGTCGACGAACTCACCCTGCCGTTGTCCAACCCGTGGCTGGCCCAGATCCGTCCCACCGGGCTCGATTTTCATCCCGATGGAGACCGCCTGGCGGTCTGCACCTGGGATGGCGATGTCTGGCTGGTGCGGGGCCTGTCGAAGCTCGACGCCCCACCGGCCAACGCGGGTGAGCCACCCACCCTCGAGTGGCAGCGGATTGCCTCGGGTCTGTTCCAGCCACTGGGCCTGAAATACGTGCAGGAGAAGATTCACCTCACCTGCCGCGATCAGCTGGTGGTGTTGCACGATCTCAACGGCGACGAAGAGACCGACCATTACCAGTGCCTCAACAACGATCACCAGGTGACCGAGCACTTCCATGAATTCGCCATGGGATTGCAGACCGATGCCGAGGGGAACTTCTACTACGCCAAGTCGGCCCGGCACGCGCTGCCCGCCCTGGTTCCGCACCATGGCACGCTGCTGAAAGTGGCCCCCGATGGTGGGCGGACCGAGATTCTGGCGACCGGGTTCCGGGCAGCCAACGGCGTCTGCCTCAATCCCGACGGGTCATTCATCGTCACCGACCAGGAGGGGCACTGGAACCCCAAGAACCGCATCAACCGGGTCGAGCCCGGGAAGTTCTACGGCAACATGTTCGGCTACCACGACATCACAGACTCTTCCGACAGTGCGATGGAACAGCCCCTGTGCTGGATCACCAATGCCTTCGACCGCTCACCCGCCGAGTTGCTGTGGGTGACCAGCCCGAAGTGGCGAGGACTCGAAGGACGGCTGCTGAATTTCAGTTATGGCTACGGGAAGATCTTCGTAGTGCCGCACGAAAACCTCGACGGCTCTTGGCAGGGGGGCATGGTTGAGCTGCCGTTGCCCACGTTTCCCACCGGTCTGATCCGCGGCCGGTTCTCACCCTTCGATGGGCAGCTTTACACCTGCGGCATGTTCGCCTGGGCGGGCAGCGCGACACAGCCGGGAGGGTTGTATCGCGTCCGGCGGACCGAACAGCCGCTGTTTGTTCCGGTGGAACTGCACACCACCCCCACGGGTCTGCGGCTGACGTTCAGCGAGCCGCTCGACCCCGCTTCGCTGCGTGAAGAGGGAAGCTGGGGAGTGAAAGTGTGGGGGCTGAAGCGGTCGGCCAACTACGGATCGGAGCACATCGACGAGCACCGGCTCGAAGTGACCGGAGCCACCCTGGAAGACGACGGCCGAACCGTTCGGCTTGACCTCGACGGCCTGCAGCCCACCTGGGGGATGGAGGTGCGGTACAACCTCCGCAGCCCCGCCGGCGCACCCGTGCGCGGCGTGTTGCACAACACGGTGCATCGGCTGCCGGAGAAGGCGGGGGCCAACCGGGGAAAGTGAACCGCGTGTCGATGGCGGTGGACGATCGGCACCACCGACCGCCACGATCAAATGGGGGGGCATTCCTGATTTCCCATGAGACCGGTCGCGAATCTCTCACCGGCGACTCATTCCCTCGGCAAACCCCCCTCGCCCGCTTACACTGCCCCGATTCAACACGTGCTTTCTCGGCGAGGTGTGCGGCGATGGATTTGGGATTGGCGGGACGGGTGGCGGTGGTGACGGGGGGAGGCAGTGGAATTGGCCTGGCGATTGCCCGGCGGTTTGCCGAGGAAGGAACGCGGGTGGCCCTGTGGGACCGGAACCCCAGCGTCGTCGAGACCGCCGCCCAATTGGCGCGCGAGGCGGGTGTCTCCACGGTGGGGGTCGTCGTCGACATCACCAACGAAGCGGCGGTTCGGCAGGCGACTGACACCACTGCCCAGGCGGTCGGTCCCTGCGATCACCTCGTGCACGCCGCCGCAATTGGCAGCGGCAAGTTTGGCTTCCCGTTCACCAACCTGCAGCCGGCCGATTGGCGGTCGTCGCTTGAGGTGAACATCATGGGGATGGTGCATGTCGCCCATGCCGTCGCACCGACGATGATTCCCCGCAAGACCGGCACCCTGGTCTTCATCGCCTCGGTCGCCGGGCAGATTGGCAGCCAGACCGATCCTCCCTACAGCGCGGCCAAGGCTGCGAATATCAACTTCGCCCAGTGCCTCGCCAAAGACCTCGCGCCGCACACGATCCGGGTCAACACCGTCTGCCCGGGAATGGTGCAGACCCCGTTGAACCGTTCCGTCTGGCAGGCGTGGAACGAACAACAACCGGCCGACAAACGCCGCTCGTATGAAGACTGGGCGGGAGACAAGGTGAAGGCGGTTGTTCCGCTGGGCCGCTGGCAGACCCCTGAAGACATCGCCGACATGGTGGTTTTCCTCTCTTCCGACCGGGCCCGTCAGGTCACCGGGCAAACCATCAACGTTGACGGCGGTTTCGTGATGCACTGGTGAGGCCGCAGCCCGCACTCCAGGGCTCATCGCGCGGACCCGGTGTGACCCTCCTCCCGCACCGCCGGCTCGTGATCTCGGACGGGATTGGCTCGGTTGCTGATCCCGCACTGGTTATCCCCCGCTCTCAAGGCCGGTTGTTCGCACTTTCCCGGGAACCATATACTTTCGTGTGAGGTCCACGGAGACCTCTGCTGCCGGTTCACCTTCCCTGTCCTTTGGACTGATCCGTCGTGCGCTCCCTCAGCCCGATCCGCGTCATCGCAGGCTGCCTCGCCCTGGTGGCAGCACTCGCGGGATCCACGGCAAACACCGTGCTGGCTCAAAAGACGCTGCCCCCTCCCGCCGAGCGGACCGTCGATTTCGATGCCGACATCCGTCCGTTGTTTGAGCAGCATTGCGAATCCTGCCATGGGGCGAAAAAGCAACTCTCGGGCTTCCGTATCGATCGGGAGGGAGAGGCCCTGCGGGGTGGTGACAATGGCCAGGCCTTCACGCCGGGAAAAAGCGCCGACAGCCTGCTGGTGAAATACATAGCCGGCCTCGATCCCGACATCCTCATGCCCCCCGAGGGGGATCTGTTGTCCGACACCCAGGTCGGGTTGATTCGGGCCTGGATCGATCAGGGGGCCAAATGGGGGAAGGACCGGCCGGCAGCCGTGCAGTCCGGCAACAACCAGCGGCACTGGTCGCTGCAGCCTGTTCTGCGACCGGTCCCTCCCATGGTGCGGCAGACCACCTGGCCCAAGAACCTGGTGGACCGATTCATTCTGCAGAAGCTCGAGACGGAACAGGTCACCCCCTCGCCTGAAGCCGACCGGGCCACCCTGTTGCGGCGACTGTCATTCGATCTCATCGGTCTGCCTCCCACCCCGGCCGAACTGGAACAGTTCCTGGCGGAGACCCGCCCCAACGCCTACGAACTGCAGGTCGAACGGCTGTTGGCTTCGCCCCATTTTGGAGAGCGCTGGGGGCGGCACTGGCTCGATCTGGCGCGTTATGCCGACAGCGACGGCTACGAGAAAGATTCCCCCCGGCCCTATGCCTGGCGCTGGCGGCAGTGGGTCATCGAGGCGCTCAACCGCGATCTTCCGTTTGACCAGTTCACCATCGAGCAGCTCGCGGGAGATCTGCTCCCCAACGCCCGGCCCGACCAGCATCTGGCGACCGGATTTCACCGCAACACGCTGACCAATAAAGAGGGGGGTGCCGACCCCGAGGAATTCCGCGTGGCGGCGGTGGTCGACCGCGTCAACACCACGGGCAGCGTCTGGATGGGGCTGACCGTCGGCTGTGCGCAGTGTCATTCGCACAAGTACGACCCTCTGACGCTGCGCGAGTACTATGGACTGTTCGCCTTCTTCAATCAGGCGGACGAAGCCGATCTGCCCGTCCCCCTGCCCACCGACGAGAAGGCAGTGGTTCCCGCCCTGGTGCAGACCTCGCCCGTGCGGGGGAGCCACATCTTGCTGAAGGGGGATTTTCTGCGCCCCGGGGAACCGGTCCCGCCGCACACTCCCGAAGTGCTGCCCCCCCTGCCGAAGCCGGCCAATGCGACTCCCACACGGCTGGAGCTGGCGCGGTGGCTGGTGAATCCGGGCCATCCGCTGACGGCCCGCGTGACGATGAACCGGGTCTGGCAGCAGCTGTTTGGACAGGGATTGGTCACCACGCCCGATGACTTCGGCACCCAGGGCGCCCTCCCCTCGCATCCCCAATTACTCGACTGGCTGGCGGCGGAATTCATGTTGCCCACACTGGAAATGGCTCCTCCCGCGGTGCCCGGCCAGCCCCCGGTGTACCGGGGCCCCTGGAGCCTGAAGCGGATGCTCAAGATCATCACCTGCTCGGCCACCTACAGGCAGCAGTCGAACGCCCGTCCCGAATTGTCCGAGCGGGATCCCCGGAATGTCTGGCTGGCGCGGCAGAACCGCCTGCGGCTTGAGGCCGAGATTGTGCGCGACGCCGCCCTGGCCGCCAGCGAACTGCTGGTGCGGACGGTGGGCGGGCCGAGCGTGCGTCCCCCGCAGCCGGCGGGAGTTTCGGACCTGACCTACGCCGGCAGTGCCCGGTGGACCGAGAGCACCGGTCCCGAGCGGTACCGGCGCGGGCTGTACACGTGGTTCCAGCGGACCAGTCCCTACCCCATGCTGATGACCTTCGACGCCCCCGAGTCGAATGTGTCCTGCACGCGGCGCGAACGTTCCAACACCCCTTTGCAGTCTCTGACACTGCTGAATGATCCGGTGTTCTTTGAATGTGCCCGGAAGCTGGGGCAGACGGCGTGGCAGTCGGCCGGCGGCTCCCCGGATCAATTCCTGACCGCACTGACGCGGCGGGCCCTGGCCCGTGACCCAACTCCCGAGGAACGGAAAACTGCCGAGGGTGTGTGGCTGCGGTTCCGCGACCAACTGCGGAAACAGCCGGAACAGATCCCGCCGCTGCTGGGCACCCCTCCCACGACCGATTCCAAAGATGTGGCGCCTCCGCCGGAATCGCTGGAAGAGGGGGTGGCCGTGCTGATGGCCCGACTCATGCTGAATCTCGACGAGTTCATCACCCGCGAGTGACCGTCACCCGCCACTTCCTTCGACCGAACGCCCCATGTCAGCCGATTCCGCCACGCAGCTCCACCTGGGACGCCGGCAATTTCTCGCGGGGAGCGCGGGTGGGGCGGGCCTGTTGGCGCTGGCCAGTCTGTTCCACCAACAGCAATTGCTGGCGGCTCCCGGCGCGACGACGTCGCTCGCGGCACGTCCGGCCCCTTTCCCGCCACGGGTCCGGTCCTGCATCTTCATCTACCTCGAGGGGGCTCCCAGCCAGCTCGACCTGTTCGACCCCAAGCCCAAGCTGAATGAGCTTGATGGGCAACCGCTTCCCGAGTCGTTCACCGCCCAGGTGCGGTTTGCGTTCCTGCAGAAGGAGACCGCCCGGCTGATGGGTTCGCCCCGGGTGTTCCGTCGGCACGGGGCGTCGGGCATCGAGCTCTCCGATCTGTTGCCCCACCTGTCGACCCAGGTCGACAACATCAGCCTCATCCGGTCGATGCACACCGAGGCCTTCAATCATCATCCCGGTCAGTTGTTGCTGAACACCGGCTCGCAGATGTTTGGCCGACCCAGCATGGGCTCGTGGCTGGCGTATGGACTCGGTTCCGAGAGCGAGAACCTGCCTGCGTATGTCGTCTTGACCGCCGGTCGCGGAACCAGTGGTGGAACCTCCAACTGGAGCAGCGGCTTCCTCCCCTCGAACCACGCCGGGGTCTTGTTCCGCAACCAGGGGGAACCGGTTCTGAATCTGTCGAATCCTCCCGGAATCACCGCGGAACTTCAGGCGGAATCGATCGCCGGCCTGGCGGCGCTCAATGGCAGCCGGCAGGCACGGCTGGGAGATTCCGAGATCGCGAGCCGGATCTCGGCGTATGAACTGGCCTTCCGGATGCAATCGGCGGCTCCCGAACTGATCGACCTCTCGGGAGAGACCGAGGCCACGCATGCGATGTATGGATTGGGGCGTCCCGAACCCGAGCTGGGGAATTGGCGGGGGGGACCCAAGGGATGTTTTGAGGCCTTCTCCCGCAATTGCCTGCTGGCCCGCCGGTTGGTGGAGCGCGGAGTCCGGTTTGTGAATCTCGTGCATGCCTCGTGGGATCATCACAGCGATCTCGACCGGCAGTTGTCGCTCAGCACGCAGATGGCCGATCAGCCGGTGGCCGCCCTGCTGGCCGACCTCAAGCAACGGGGCCTGCTCGACAGCTCACTGGTGGTCTGGGCGAGTGAATTCGGGCGGACCCCACTGGGAGAGAACCGCAAGGGATACGACAAGGTGACGGGGCGCGATCATCACCCGTTCGCGTTCAGTCTCTGGTGCGCGGGCGGGGGGATCCCGGGCGGGCAGGTGATTGGTGAGACCGACGAGATTGGCTGGAACGTGACCCGTGACCCGGTTCACGTGCATGATCTGCAGGCGACCTGTCTGCACCTGTTCGGCATCGACCACCGCCAGTTGACCTATCGGCACCAGGGGCGCGACTTCCGCCTGACCGATGTGGGCGGCAAGCTGGTTCCGCAACTGCTGGGAACGACCTGACCTGCCGGCCTCCGCATGCAGGACAGGCCGGGGAATCAGCCTCCCTTGCCTTCCAGGGCGCTCCAATCGACCAGCTCGATGGCGGGACGCACGATCTGGGCGAAGCCGGCCCGCTGAATGGTGCGGATCCCCTTGCCGCCCCGGGAGGTCAGCTCGTACTTCTGCTGACCGAAGACCAGTTCCTTGTCTCCGGTCGACAGCACCCGCAGGCAATCGCTGGGGCGGCTGAGCAGAGCGGCCCCCAGAATCGTGTCATCGTCGGCGATGCGGATGCCCCGCACTCCCTTGCCGGCTCCCGACAACACCGGTACCTCGTCGATGGCGAAATGCAGCACGCGCGCCTGGGCCGAGGCGAGGAACATCGAAGTCGCTTCTCGCTGCAGGTCGACGAACACGACCTTGTCCCCGGGCTGGAGTCGGCAGTACTTCCGGCCCGCCTTTGTCGACGCCACCCGGAAGGGAGCCAGGGGGACGCGCAGCACCTGTCCCTTCGCGGTCGCCACCACCAGGTAGGGGGCGGGCTGTTCCTCCCCTTTGACGGTCGAATCGGCCGGAGTGAACCGGCCATCCGTGGTGATGGCCGTCACCAGCGAGACCCCGTCTCCCATCTTGATGTACTTGGCCAGCGGCTCTCCATAGCCGGACGACGCCGGGATCTGGTCGATCCGCAGCGTGTAGGCGATTCCTTCGCTGGAGAAGAACACAGCGTGGTCGAGCGTGCTGCCGGGAATGACGGTGAGCACCCCGTCTCCCTCGCGGACCCGCGTGCTGTCGACACTGGCGAGCCGCCCCACCCGCTTCACCCAGCCTTCGCGCGTCAGCACGACATTGGTGTTTTCGCGGATGATGTAGGCCTCGGGATTGAACTCGGTGATCTCCTCGCTCGAGCCCAGGGCCGACCGGCGCTTGTCGGCATACTTCTCGGACAGTTCGCGCAGCTCGGTCTCGACCACTTTCCAGAGACGCTTGTTCGAAGCCAGGATCGCCTCGATCTCGGCGGCCTGCGCCTTCTTCTCGCGCAGCTCGCGGAGAATGTCGTTGATCTCGAGTTGCGAGATCTTGTAGAGCATCATCTCGAGGATGGCGTTGGTCTGTTCGGCATCGAGCGGGAAGGCGGCCATGAGCTTGGTCGCGGCGTCGGCCTTGCCACTGCTGTTGCGGATGATCTTGAGGGCTTTGTCGAGCCCGTCGAAGATGATCTTGAACCCGTTCAGGATATGAATGCGTTTGCGCAACTGCCGCAACTGGAACTCGAACCGGCGTTTGACCACGTCGAAGCGGAAGTCCAGAAACGCCAGCAGCATGTCGACCAGCGCCGTCCGCTGCGGCACGAGAGCGCCGTGCTCATCGGGAACCAGGCAGGTCGCGTTGTATCCGAAATTCTGCTCGAGCGCCGTGTGGCGGTAGAGGTAGGCCATCACGGCCGCGGGGTCAGCTCCCGGCTTGAGCTTCAGCACCAGCCGCAGCCCATTGTCTTTATCGGTCTGGTCCGAGCAATCGATCAGCTGCGGCAACTTGCGCGAGGCGACGATATCGCCCACGGCCGCCATGAGGGGACCGGTCTCGACGCCGTACGGCACCGAGGTGATCACAATGCGGTCGGCGACCTCCTTGCGCTTCTCGCGGTCGAGCTGCCACTCGGCGCGCACCTTGATCGAACCGCGCCCCTCTTCATAGATGGTGCGCAGATCGCGACGGGAGGTCATGATGCGCCCCCCCAGGGGAAAATCGGGACCCTTGATGAACTTCATCAACTGCGCGACCGAGGCGGTGCGGTCGCCAATCAGATGGATGCAGGCGTCGATCACTTCGCCCAGGTTGTGCGGGGGAATGCTGGTGGCCATCCCCACGGCGATTCCCTGCGCCCCATTGACCAGCAGATTGGGATACCGCGCAGGCAAAACGACCGGCTCTTCCCGCTGGGCATCGTACGTGGGACGGTAGTTGACCGTCTCAAACCGCAGCTCGCTCATCAGCTCGCCCGCCAGCGCGGTCAGACGGGCTTCGGGATACCGCGCGGCTGCGGCGGGCAACCCCATCACCGAGCCGAAATTCCCCCAGCCATCCACCAGCGGGTAGCGCAGGCTGAAGTCTTGCGCCATCCGCACCAGCGCCTCATAGCAGGCGACATCACCATGCGGATGGAAGTTGCCCGTGGTCTCGCCGCAGATCTTCATGCACTTGGCATAACGCCCGTCGAAGGTCAGACCCAGCGAGTCAAACATCGCATAGAGCAGTCGCCGCTGGACCGGCTTCAGACCGTCCCGCACATCGGGCAACGCCCGGGCCGTGATGACGGAGAGGGCGTAGTTGAGGTACCGCCGGCGGCTTTCCTGGCTGATGGAAACGTACTGCGTGCGGTCTCCGTCGTTTGCCCCCGCGGTCCGTTCGGGGGTCTCGGGTGTCGAATCCTGCGACTCTGCCATGATCTGTACAAATCTCCAACACGAGGCGCGGCAAACTGTAGCGATTACAGGGATCACTCTCAAGCTGCGGAAGAATCCTGAACTGGCGGTCGCAGCAATCAGGACCGGCGCGGTTCCGTTCGTAACGCCTATGCTGTCCCCCCCTTGGGCAAAATGCATTTCCCGGGCATTCCAGGCCCTCCGTGACTGATTGCTGCGGCGGGTGAAGGCCGAATTTTGATGCAGGCTGGCACATCGCGTCGCCAGCACGGATTCGAGCGCCGCCCCGGCTTGTTTCGGGAGTGGCGGGCTTCCAAGGAAGGATTTCCCATGAAACGTTTGCTGTTGTCGGCGGTCGCCCTCTGTCTGGCCTGCACGGCCACGGGTGCCCGGGCCCAGGAAGAACTGACCCCGCCCGCGAGCCCCGCGATCGACGCG
>JBKDUK010000244.1:0-15724 GCA_046339535.1 Planctomycetaceae bacterium
GACGGCGGGGCCAACGCCTCGGTGCGCACCACTCGCGGCGGCATCATCGTCCGTCCGGGAGACTTCAACCCCGAGCGGATCCTGCTCGACGATGCCCTCGTCCCCCTGCCCGACGTGCACACTGGTGCGAACCTGGGAACCGTGGTGGGGGTGCTCGACTACAGCTTTGGCAACTTCAAGCTGCTCGCGACCGCGACCCCCATCGCGACCGGTGGTGTCTCGCGCGAAACCACCAGCCTCGTGGGGGCGGTCGACGCACTCACCGTCGCGGCCTTCAATACCGAGAACCTCGATCCAGGCGACGGCACGGCCCAGTTCAACGCCCTCGCCCAGATTGTGGTCGGGCACCTGTTGTCGCCCGACATCCTCACGATCGAAGAAGCACAGGACAATAACGGGGCCATGAACAACTCCGTCGTCGACGCCGCCACCACCTTCGAATTGCTGATCACAGCCATTCAGTCGGCGGGTGGACCGGCCTACCAGTACCGCCAGATCAACCCGGTCGACGACCAGGATGGAGGAGAACCGGGAGGCAACATCCGGGTCGGCTTCCTGTTCAATCCAGCGCGCGTGTCGTTCGTGGATCGCCCGGGCGGCACCTCCACCGGCGCCACGAGCGTGCTGAATGTCTCCGGGCGGCCGACTCTTTCGGCCAGTCCGGGACGGCTTGATCCCACCAATGCGGCGTTCAATTCCAGCCGCAAACCGCTGGTGGGTGAATTCACCTTCCAGGGAGAGCCGCTGTTCGTGGTCGCCAACCATTGGAACTCCAAGGGGGGCGACAGTCCCCTGTTCGGCCAGACCCAGCCCCCGGTGCTGACCAGCGAGGTCCAGCGCAACCAGCAGGCACAGATTGTCCAGTCGTTCGTCAACAGCGTGCTGGCGGTCGATTCCGGCGCGCGAATCGTGGTCGCGGGTGATCTGAACGACTTCTACTTCTCCAATCCCCTGCGGATCGTCACCGGTGAGAAAGATCTCGTGGCGGGAAGTGTGGTCGACAGTGGCCGCGCCCCTGTCCTGACCAGTCTCGTGGCCACCTTGCCCGCGGCCGAACGTTACACCTACGTGTTCGATGGCAATTCGCAGGATCTCGATCACCTGCTCGCCAGCAATCGCCTGGTGGCCGAGGGGTTCGCCCTCGATGTGGTGCACGTCAACTCCGAGTTCCATGACCAAGTCTCGGACCACGACCCCTTGGTCGCCCGCTTCGTGTTCCAATTCGCCCCCGCGAATCTGAATCTGGTGGGGACCAGCGTGCTGGAAAACAGCAGTGTGGGGGCCACGGTGGGGGTCGTCTCGGCGAGCGATCTGAACGTGGGAGACACACTGACCTTCACGCTCCCCGACTCGGCCGGGGGCCGCTTCGCACTCGCCACCGACGGTGGCGTGACCCGGCTGGTGGTCAATGGGGCCCTCGATTATGAGGCCGCCGCCACTCGGACCATCGTGGTGCGGGCCACCGACTCGACGGGACGCTTCACGGATCAGTCGTTCGTCATTTCCGTGCTGAACCAGGTCTATGAACCAACCACATTCGACGTGCAGCGCGGACAGATGCAGCGGTCTTTCGTCCGCTATGCCGACCTGTCCTTCCAGGACACCACCGCCTCCAGCCTCGCGCAGCTCGTGACCGGTGGACGGGTCCAGTTGTCTTACCTGGGTTTCGAGGGGACGGGGAATACCCTCGTCTCCCTCGCGGGACGCCTGTCGGCGGTGATGGTCTCGGGAGCGACCGGCAAGCTGGCTCTCGACATGGGTTCCCAGGGAATTGGCGGGAATCGCAACAGCAGCACGGGAGATGGCTACTACCGGTTGCGGGTCGATCTCGATGGCGATGGCAGCTTCGAAACGACCCGGACCTTCTTCCGCCTGCTGGGTGATCTCAACGGAGACCGGGCGGTCAACACGGCCGATCGCAATCTGCTGTCGTCCCTGGGGGGGGTGTACAGCCCCGAGCGCGACGTGAATGGCGACGGGGTTGTTGATTCGCGCGACCGCCTGTTGATTCGCAATGGAATTCTGCTCCCGTCGCTGACGATCGATGATTGACCCCGTGGCGCGGGCGAGCCGATTCGGTCGGATTCCGATGTTCTTCCTCGAGGTACTACCCATGAGACTTGGTCGGTTGTGGCAGATTGCCGCGGCGTTGGCTGGACTGTGGCTGGCGGGCCTGGCCGATAACTCGGCGTCCGCCGGGTTGCTGATCTCGGTCTGGGACTCAACAGTCGGCCCAAACGGTCACGGCCGGGCCGAGGTGCTCATTTCCAGCGACTCGGCCACGGATCAACTGGCGGGCTTCAGTATCCAATTCGAGATTGTCCCCACGAGTGGATCGGCGCTCGAGTTTCTGGACCTGGGAGGCGGTGTCCCCGTCGACAGCCATCTGACCAGCCCCCGCTATGTCTGCGCGGGGACAGGTAGCGCCGCGCGGGATGTGCCTCCGGCGGGAGCGATTGGCCCCGGCACAATTTATGTTGGCCTCGACGCGTCCAATTCTCCCTCGGGAGTCTCCGGGCTGTTTCTAGACCGCCTGTTGACGACCCTGCACTTCGCCTCCGGCCTCGCCGCGCCTCCCGCGATTGGCGACACGTTCGACTTGCGTCTCGATCCGTCAAACAGCCTGTTTTTCGATCCCACGGGGTCGCCGATTCCCTTCACGATCACCCGCCAGGGAAAGATTCTGGTAACTCCGGAACCGTCGGCCTGGCTGCTCGCGGTTCTGGGATTGTGGCCTGTGGTGCGGCAGGGTCGGCGCCCCCGCCCCGCGAACGAACGCTAGTCGTCAGCGGGTGGCGGCACACATCCCGACGGTTCTCCAGTCGGCGCACTCCTCTCAGACTCCGTATGTGTCGGCCCGGGTTCGCACCGTTCCAGATGCTGGCTTGTCTGGATGCCGATTGGTCCAGATGTGCATCGGTCTCGACCGGTGTCTCGTCTTCATGAGAAATTCACCCTTGATTGGCGCATCTCTCATCCGGGAATCCGTTATCATGAATGAAGCTCCCATGATTCTGATTCGGAGACCTGTCCTGTGACCGACTTCCCTCCTCTCTTCTCAGAGACTCCACCGGGGCCCCCGACTCCGCGTTGGCTGACACGCAGCCTGGCCGTCGTCATGTTGCTGCTCTCACTTCCGTTTCTGGTAGGGTCCGCGATCGGGCTCATGCAATTGGCCTCCGTCCCAGGCTCAGTCTTCCATGTGTTGGGTGCGGCCTTCATCGGCCTGGTCGGTCTGGTTCTCGCCCGGGTGCTCTGGTCGGAAAAAGACCGTCCCTGGCCCTTGTCCGCTGAACAGACGCACTTGGTGAGCTCGCCATCCGCGCCTTTCCGTCTGCTCGCGCTGTTGTCGATTACGCTGGCGATCCCTTTCCTGTTCCTGTTTCTCATCGGGCTCGCCAACTTGAGGCACCCGCAGGCGGACTCTGTCTTCGTGCTGGTGTGCGGACTGATTGCGGCTGGCCTGGGCTCGCTGGGGCGTGCATTGTGGTACTCCAACAGGGCTCCAGTGTGGATCTTGCGTGGAATGGCCATCCTGATTGTCGTTGGTTG
This sequence comes from Planctomycetaceae bacterium, assembly GCA_046339535.1. Lineage (GTDB taxonomy): Bacteria > Planctomycetota > Planctomycetia > Planctomycetales > Planctomycetaceae > UBA10511. The sequence continues at coordinate 3,553 of JBKDUK010000244.1, forward strand.
CGTGGCAGCCGCGGCCGCGCTGCTGTTCGGCTGGGCTCAGGGAAGGGAGCCAGATTGGGTGCTGCTTCTGCTGGTGGCCACCGTTCCCCTCTGGGGGCGGGACCTTCTTGCTCAACTCTGGAACCGCGCGTCCTGACAGCGCAGCGCGTTCCGGTTTGACGGCGAAGGGTGGACTGCGCGGACCAAATCCCGAACGTCATTCGCGCTGGTCCCACACCAGATCACTCCTTCGGCCGCCTTCCCACCACCTCAATCCACCCGACTCCCGACTTGCTCCGCAACGCTCTGGCGCTGGACCCGTCGCAGGTCGAATCGCTGGTGTGCGAGCCCGACAAGTCCCTCCCGGCGAGGCCGTCGTCGGTGGGGGGGGAGGCAACCGAATTGGGCGAGGCGTCTCAGTCCCATCGCCCGCTCGACCTGGCCCGCAGCCGCGGTTCCGGCTCACGCTGCCACGGGGCGGGAAAGTCCGCCGGCGTGGACTGTTCCTCCCTCGTGTGCAATCACCGTCGCCCACGCCGCAACAGCCCCTTCGTCAGCGTCTCCCCCAGTTCCACATAGGCGTTCCCCCAGGCGTCGGCCCGCAGGAACTGCACGGGGCGCGCGGGGTCTCCCAGGAAGGGGCGAAAGATCCAGCTGCACTGGATCGCCACAAAGACATACAGCACCAGCCAGCCCCGCAACTGCCAGCGGTGCCGGGGTTCGCGTGCCACCAGCGGCGCACAGAGCCGGCGGAGGACGACGTACCCCGCCAGGCTGGCGATGGCGAACATGATTCCATTCAGCAGCGTCGCCTGGTGATACCGCGGCCGGTGGGCGTAGCCGAAGAGGGTGTAGGGAGCCAGGCTTGCCAACACGACCGAGGCGGCCGCCTGGCAGGTGCCGATGGCCCGCAGCACCTGCGGCAGATCGCGCCGCAGCCCCGCCAGGCTGTTGAACACCAGCACCCCCGGCAACGTCAGCAGCGTGCTGACCAGGAGCAGCAGGGGGACCTTGATCGCCGCGAAGACCGGCTGCCACAGCCGGTCGGGGGCGAAGCCACCGAAGGTCCCCAGCGCCAGCCCGTACAGCCCCCCGCCCGCCACGATGGTCGCGAGTTCGTGCCGCCAGGTGATGCGGACGGGAGTTCGTGTCGGGGCAGGGCCCGTCCCCTGGGGAGCGTGCGGGGGAAAGAGCAGTTGGCGAATGATCGGGCCCGGGTGTGGCGGCATGGCTTATCCGAACAGGCTGGTCAGCACGGTCCAGAATCCCAGCAGGAAGTTCCCTTCGCCCGGCGGGTGGAACCAGACGAAGTCCCCCTGCGGATTGCCGACGAGGGGCCCGAGAATCCAGGTCATCTGCAGGCCGACCGCCACGAAAAGGAACAACCACGTCCGCAGAACCCTCTTGACCTTCGCGACCGGGGTTGAGAGTTCGCCGCTGTGGGGCGCGGAGGGGGCTGCCGAGCGAGCCACAGCCGAGCGGCGAACCGGGGCCGGGCCCGGGGCGGCGACGGGGGGCGGAGCCACCACCGCCCCGGAGGGCCCGGTGCTGGAGGCGGGGGTGGGGTCTGCAAGGCTGGCGGTGTGTGTGGGTTCGGATGGGGCATGGGGTGTGACCGGGCTAGGCATCACGGCGGCCGGGGTCTCTTCGAACTGCAGTTCGGTGGGAGGGCCCTGTTCCGGGCGGCCGGCGCCCTCGCCGGCGCAAGTGATGGAAGCATCCGACAACAACAGACCATGCAGGGTCTGGGCCAGGAACGACCGGCCCCAGACGGCGGCGATGAGGACGAGGAGGGTGTTGAGCAGCACCATGAAGGGATGACTGCGGGTGCTGAGGGTGAAGAAGACGAGAATGGGCGCCAGCGACGCGAGGACCACAATCATGACCCCCAGGCTGACGACGAACATGTTGAGCAGCGTGCGGGTCGAAAGGCGCGAGCCGACGAGGATGTTGAACACACACAACGACGGGAACGTCACCAGCAGGGTGAACAGGAACAGACACGGGACCTTGAGCAGGTTGACGAAAAGCTGGGGCTGACCGAGATGCAGGGTGCCGAACAGCCCCATCGCGGCCCCGTACAGGGCGGCCAAGAGCACCAGGATCGGCACGATCTGGCGGAGGGGAATGTCGAGCTGGCCGGTTTTCAACTCGGCCAGCCGGGTGGCATCCCCCCGCAAAATGCGGTCGAGAGCACGCAACGCGGAGACAACCATCAAAATTCCTCGAAAAAAAGGAAAAGGGCAGGCTTTGCAAGACAAAGTCTATCGGCAGACCGAGGGCTTTGCAATACAGAGTTTCTGGGTGGAATTGTCGCTGGACTGAAGCGGTGCCGAGGAAGGGGATGAAAACCCCGGCCAATTCGTGCGGGGCGTTTCATGCACCTGCTGAACCCCCCCGCATTTGCGAAGAGGCATGAGCATCTGAACCGTAACCCAAAGTCACGCCAGTGCTTGACCGCACTGGGCAATGACTGTCTTCCAGTCGTCTGGCAAGGCTTGAGTCGACTGCTCCCCAGTGAACTGCTGGGCTGCCCTGGCCCGACCGGGATGCCGCGTGTCCCACGGGGACCGTTTGTGTCCGCGTCGGCCACCACCGGGATCAGGATTGCCAAATCCATCGAGCGCCGCGTTCCCGATGGGCTGGACCTTGAGAATGCGCAGCGAATCTCCCAGGGGAATCCCGATGTCATCGACAACCAAAAACCGACAGTCGAAGTCCTTGAGATCGAGTTTCCCGCAATGCCGAATCGACTCGGTGGGCGTCCGGAACGGATCCCCGTTCTACGAACCGGACACGTTGAAGGAAGGAAACAGCGTCTTCAGGAGGGCGGCTCCCATAAAACCGAAGAAGATCGAACCGAACAGGATCATGATCAGCACGGCCACGCAGTAGACCGTCACGCCGAGGGCCCGTAACAACGTGGTGGGGAGCAACCGCCAATTCAGTACGGTGTTGATGGGGGTCGTCAGGGGGAGGCTGATGGGCCAGATCCATTTCGTGATCGACGGGTTGGCGTCCGACGAGTCGACCAGCCCCGCCGCGTGCAGTCGATCCAGCACGACATTCACGAACAGCAGGCCCAGCAGAGTGCCCAGCGCGATGACAATCGCCCGGGCAAACGTGGGCTCAGGCACAGCGCGGGGGGATTGAGGCCCGCCCATCCAGGGATTGAAGCGGTTGATCGCGAACCGCACCACCACGGCTCCCAAGAGGGAGAGCACGATCAGGGACAGCGGCAGCAGGAATGTCAGCCAGATCGGAGTCGGCATGCGGCTTCATCCTGCGGCACATTTGTGATCCGGAACGTCGTATGGCCGCAAGGTCACGTCCCCGAGCCATTGCGGGCGAAGCGGAACAGATCGTCAGCCAGGCCATCGGGGCCGGCGGAGCCGTCGGAGTTGTTGAGCACGTCGGTGGAGTCGATGGGGAACGACTGGACGTTGCCCGTGGCGGGGAAGATCGTGAGGATGATCTTGTCGCTGCGGTTCTTGGGACTGATGGGGCTGAGGGGGACGGTGGTGTTGTTGGGGCCGGGCTCACGGGCGACGGCATCCTGCAGGTCATGGATCAGGAAGTGGATCGGCCCCATGACCGACGCCGGCCCGGTGATGTTTCCCCGGGGGGTGAACATGAGATCGATTTTCCCCAACGCTCCGGTCGCCTCCAGCGACGTCGCCAACGCCTGGGCCGACGCACTGCTCCACTTCAAATCAATCACCATCCCCGTCGGCAACGCAATTGGCTCGGTGAAGGGAGCGACTTCGTTGCCGAGTTGGAGTTCGAGTTCGACTCCACTGAATGACGAAGCTGCTAGAACGAAAGGCATATTTTGAGTTGGATTTTCGTAGGCAACAGCCATTTTCATCAATTGAGTATTTCCCGATTTAACAACGAAGTAGGGCGGTTGTTGCTGTTGAGGAACTAGCTTGTAGAAAGAGTTTGAACTGGCGCCGGAAATGCGTACACGAGTATTCGCATAATCGAAAAGCCCGTTCGAATCTAATGTATACCAGTCGATTGAGTTGCCAATTCCTGCAATGATTGTCGCCTCCGGAGAGGTGGCGGTTGCGCCTCCTGGTCGTCGAATCTCAAATGCAGTGGACGCATCTTTACCATACACCAAACCCGGAAGTGGTCTTATGTACTGAATTCCATTGATTAGTGCCGGATCATTTGGGTCGCGACTAAATCGAATTCCTCTTTGCTCCTTCGCTTGGGTCGCGCGGTCTTTAGCACCCAGAACTGCCGATTGAGCAACCCGAGCCGCCGACTTCACTCGGTCAGAATTTCGGGTATTTCCCATGGCAACCACGACAACACTTGTCAGAAGCACCAGAATGGATATGACAACGAGGAGTTCCGTTAGAGTAAACCCCCGTCGAGCATGCCGGTGCGCGCACGCTGTTTCAACTTGGAACAGCGAAACTCTCAGTGGGAACATTTTGTGTCCTTCGTCGCGAGGGCCCCGACCACGTCATCTCTTGATTATGTACGCAATCGGTTACGATCAGCAAGTGTATACGGCAGTGCATTGTGTGGTTGATTGTTCATCTCTGTGATGTTTGAGCGATCGCAGAAATTCGTTTTCGTGTCAGTCCAAACCAATTGGGTGAATCACAAATTTCGTCAATGAGCTTACCTGAAATCGCTTGTAGATCTCCGGTGTCAATTGTTGGCAGATTTAAATAGTCAGTCAGGTACCACTGAATCAAGAATTCCTGGGACTCTGGACACATCAGTATATCGAGAATCGATTGGCGCAGTTCGATCGGGAGTGCGTGAAGTAGTTCGATTGTCGGCTGACTGAGGCGACCAATTGATAGAAAGTCCACGGCAACCGCGCACTTGACGCGATAGATCCAAAGCTCTGACTCGAGCAACTGTTTCGATTGATGATTTAAGTCTCCGAGCCGAGTTTTTAACCAGCTTGCCAGATTGTACAAAATTGCTATTTCGCGAATTGTATCTTTCAAGGTTGGTATCGATTCAAAGAGAATTGCGAGTTGATGGGCGCTCGTGCAATCGTTCTTATTGTTTCCATTCTTTGATGTTTGTTTTTTCATGACTCCAAGCAATGCAAGTTCCGATCCGATTCCACTGAGTCTGTTCCATAGTTCACGAATTGCTTGTTTATATGCCCCATAAAATGTCCCACCATTACGTGCAACAATTAGATTGCGAATTTGAAACTCGGAATGAAACAATTCATGGTCATCGAGAAGAGTTGTCAATCGAATCATGCTGTTGCTCCCACTAATTGCTTTCGAGCTGGGAAGGGAAGAGATGTCTGAGTTATCCACGTGCCACCTATGAACTCGTTGTGATTCACAAGCCGAAATCCTGAATCGGCTTCACCACCGCTTATAAACCCGCTGTCAGCCCTTGCTCCAGACCCGGCACCAGCCCACTGACGTGCAGGTAATGAGAGTGGCAGTGCGCTTCGCCAAGTATCTGACGTCGGATTATGAATGAAGGTACTTGTCTGAAGCGGCGTTCCTCCACCAGTAATCACTTGCTCCTGCAAGACTGTGAAAGCAGCATGGCCCTGTCGCCCTGGTAGTGGAAATGCTGTCTTATGCACCCAGGTATTTGATTCAATTTCGAATGCCAAGTTGTCTGAAAGTGGTCCAGTAATTTCTGTGGTGCCGCCGGTAAGGTAGGCACTTCCATTGATCGAAACAGCGGAGGCACGTGCACGTCCGGGAAGAGGTATATCAGAGGCGGATATCCATACTTCGGACTCGAAGATTGCACTCTTCGTGAGATAATTCTGCATAACATCGCGTCCACCGACTACCAGCGCTTTGTTACCAATTCCAGTGGTTGCATGTGCATAGCGTCGAGGGTCAATCAGTCGGGTTGCTGAAGTCCATTGGTCGGTAATGGCGCTGTACCTAACACACGAAGCAAGCGGCTCTATGTCAAATCCCGCTACGCACAGAACACTGTCGCTTATGACTGCTGCACCTGAATCAAAACGCCCAATACCAGGCATATCCATGCGTGAAGTCCAAGTAAAGGAGTTGAAAGCAATTACGTTCCGCATTGCGATGCCGCCGACCTGATTGCCACCGAATAAAAAAAAGAGTTTTCTGTCCAGCTTGCAGCAGTAGCCCCCCGTGAAGAAAAACCCCGGCGTCGCCGGCGAGTAAATCCAGCCGGGGGTCTCGCCCTGTCCCAACCGCAACGCCAAGCTCATGCTGTCCCTCCGGAGTTCAAAAAAACGGTCGGTCGCCTGGGGCTCTGGTCTGACACCTGTGCCCGCCGGGTGGGTGATGGGTGATGGGTCGCTACGGATCAGGCTGGGGCGGGCTCCCTACCATTCGGCCGCCACCAGCTCCCAGTCGTTCTCCTGGTCGTTCCAGACACAGCGGACCCATTTCCCCGCCGGGACCTCGCCGTAGCGGTTGTAGACCAGCAGCAGGTCGTGCCCGGTGTCGATCTCGGCTCCCAGCGGACCCGACCAGATCGACACCGTCCCCCGTGTGAACTTGCCATGCAGGCCATCGGTCTTCCCCAGCAGCGACTGCATCGGCTGCGGCTGGACCAGCGCCAGGCCCGCCGAGGCGTTCGTCACCCCCCAGATCACAAATCCCCCCGTGTGCCGTCGCAGCCGCCATCCCCCCGGCCGCGGACCCCACCGCTCCCCCACCACCGGCACTCCATCGTCCGCCTCGTACAGCCCGGCCGCCGGTCCCGTCCGGGTGCAGACGCCGTAGTGGCCACTGGCCACCGGCACCACGCCATTCAGCATCCCCCGCTCCTGGCAGCCGAAGCTGTCGGGACGATCGACCAGCAACACCACCCGCCCCGGCTCAGGAACCACCAACCCCGTCACCCGCAGCACGCCAAACGGCGGGATCGTCTCGGTCGATTCGTTGCGGAATTCGTGCCAGACCATGCAGCGTGGCCGACAGGCCCCTCGGGGAGTGCGGAATGGATGTGGGGGAAATGGAACTTGGGTGGCGGGTGGCGGGTGACGGGTGACGCGGGTGAATCTAGGGCTGCTGGGCGAGGCGGCGCCAGAGGCGGCGGTGGGCGTGGGGCCGCAGGCGGGTGGCGAACTCGCTGTTGCGGCTCGCCCGGGTGACCGCCCCCTCGGGGCCCTCGCTCCACTGCACCTGCTGGATGGCCCCATCGACCCCCACCGCCTGCAGCCCGACATACTCGACATCGGCCGTGCTGGCCGGGACCAATCCCTGCTCGAGGGCCGCCGCGATCGGGTCGGCCAGCAGGTGCAGAGCGGCGGTGTTGCGCTGCGGTGTGTCGCTGTTTTCGGTGGGGCCCCCCGCTTCGGTCAGCGGGGCTCCCAGGACCGTCTCGACCAGCTCCTCCCGCCGCAGGCACCAGGTCCCCGCCCCGGGGGGGCTCCCCGCGACAGGGCGGTCGCGCTGGTAGCGGACGGGCTGGCGGGTGTCGAACCGCCGCACTTCGTGCGCGACCGTCAGGTACAGCTCGGCTGGTTCCGCCAGCCCCTCCTCGGTGCGGCGGACCAGCGGTTCGTCGAACTGCACCACCCCCCGCTGCCGGTCGAGCCGCCAGCCCCGCGGCAGACGACGCGACTCGGCATGGTTGCGGCCGTCGGCTCCGCCGGGGTACCACAGCCCCTCCACCACCGCGGCCCGGGGGGCCGCGAACCCCTGGGGGTGGGTCTCGACCTGCAGCAGGCCGCGGTCAAGCGGCAACAGTTGCCAGAGCGCGGTGACGGGCACCTCGCAGCCGGGAATCTCGAACAGACCGGCGGTGTCGCCGGGAGCGGTGCAGCGCAGGCGGTACCAGCGAAAGACCGAGCGCTGGGCCCGCTGCCGGTCGGCCAGCGAGGGGACGTTGCCAAACGTCGGCGGGGCGGCTCCCCAGCCGGTCTCGGGGCGGTACGAGAGCTCGTCGATGGGGACCAGCGCGCCGTTCCGTTCTTCCCCCACCGCCTCGAGTCGAAAGCGGGTCTGGAATTGCGTCGGGCCCCCCAGCACCCGTATCTGGCCGGGGCGGACGGGGGGCTCGACGCCCACGGTCCACCGCCGTTCGACCCCCAGGGGGGGGAGGGGGGAACCGACCCCCACCCGGCAGAGGGCCACCCGATTGTCGAGCCCCAACACCACCCGGCAGCCAAACAGTTCACAGAGCCGATCGAGCTCGACCGCCGGAGCGGCGTGGTCCCAGCAGACCTCGGGGCGGGGGGCTTCGGGCAAGCCCCCCACATCGAAGGTGGTTTCCCCCAGCGCGTTCAGCAGCCGGGTGGCGAGTTGCCGGGGGGACTGACTGGTCGCCGGTTCGATTCCTCCCTCGAGGGTGGGGCGGTTGTACCAGCCGGTAATCGAGCCGAACTGCCAGCGCCACCGGCGGTCGTGCAGACCGACCGAGACAATCCACCCCTGAGCCGAGCGCTGCACCGACGCCCGATCGATCGCGCAGTCGCGAAAGACCACGGGACCGGTGGCGGTGGGGATGACCAGGTCTCCCACCTCGGCGGGAAGCTGCCCCTGGGGGACCACGTCGATGGTGGCGAGCGAGGGGGAGATGCCGTGGGCCAGGGTGAACGACCAGCGGAGGATCTGGCTGAGACCGGGGAAGGTGCAGGGCATGGGGCTGGGAACGGGAAGAAGGGTGACGGCGGACGGACGAAGGTGACGGAGCGGGTTCAGGGGGGGAGAGTGGGGAGACCGAGCAGGGGGAGGGGGCTTTCGAATTCGTAGCGCCATTCGAGGGGGAAGTGCGACCACTGGGTGCCGGTCTGGCGTGGGGTTCCCCAGGCGACGAGGCGGCGGGGGGCGAGTTCGGCGGCGGGCCAGAGGGGAGCGGGAAGCACGGGGTAGCCGGTGCCTCCCAGGGCCCGGCCTTGCTGGATCGCCCGATACGTGGTCTGGGGAGCGACCACCTGCCGTTGGGGGGGGCCGTCGAGGGTTTCGAGAAACACGTGCCGGGGTCCTCCGGTGCCGAGGAAGGTGACGGTTTCGACGTGGTCCCTCAGCAGGGGCTGGCTCTCGGGGAAGTCGGCCTCGAGGGTCACGCGGTAGTTGCGCCAGGTGCTGTATTCCCCTCCGGAGCCGAGGGGAAACTCCAGCCGACTGACGCGGATGCCCCCCAGGGTGTCGGCGGCGCGCAGCACGTGGTCGGTGGGGGTCTGGCCATCGTCAAGGAACAGGCCGGCGACGGCAGCCGAACCGGCATACGCCTCGCGCAGGCGGGCGATCTCGAGGGTCAGAGCCGCGGGGTCGGCGGCGTGCAGCACGCCCGAGATCTGCCACGTCTCGCGGGTCAGCAGGCGGTTCCCCCGGGGAGAAAAGACCGCCTGCTTGCCGATGACCAGGGAGCATTCCTGAGAGGCATGGGTGTAGTTGCCAAACCGCAGCCGCATGAGAGCCTCCCGTCAGTCCGCAGAGCAAGAAGATTTCCAGCCAATGGGTGCGGATCCACCGCACCGCGGAACGTACCCGTCGTGCGAGAACGTGCATGGTTCACCCCGCCTGCCCGGCTTCGAGATCGGCGAGACGGCGGGCGAGGTCGGTCCAATCGACGGCCGGGGGGGGAGTGGCGGCAGCGCCCCCGACCGCTTCGGGCCAGCCTCCCGGTGAGTGGCTGAAGGTTCCCGACCGCTGTTGCCACAGCGCTTCGAGACGGGCTTCGATGGGGCTGGCGGGAGCGAGATCGCGCAGCAACTCGGCCTGGGGGATGACGGCGGGAGCCGGGGTGGGGGCGTGGGGTGGTGCGGACTCGCCGGCGACCGTGGCGGAATCGACCGTTTGACTGTGGTGCGTGGGGTCTGGAGGGGATGTCGCGACGTGGGGTGACAGAGGCGACGGAGCGTCCCCGGGGCCGGTGCGCGGCGCGGTGGGCCACGCGTGGGGAGACAGACCTGGAGAGGGGGCCCGAGGGACAGAGCGGGGGTTGCTGAAGGCGCTGGCGAGAGCCGCGAAGGCCCTGGCGGAACTGGGCGGTGGGGGCGGCGCCACAAGGCTGGAGCGACTTTCGGCGGTCGGTCGGGCGTGCGCCCCGGAGGGCCAGGGGAGGTGGTTCACCGAAGGGGTCGGCCGTTGTGAACTGGACCACGGCGAGGGCGTGCTGGCGCCTCGCGATGGGATGGCCGGGGTGGGGCCAAAGAGAGGATCACCGGCGATTGCCACCGGCTCGGGGGCCGGCCGCTCGGTGGGCAGATGGACGAACGCGGCCGCCAGGCTCTGGTCGAGGACCGCGGCGGTTGCCGAGGCGGGAAAGGGAGCCCGGACCTCGTCGACAAAACGTTGCAGCCAGTGGGTGAGAGAGGGCATGGCGGACGGGATCCGAAAAAATGGAAGGTTCCGACAAACAGCGGTCAACAGCGGGCCGCCAGCGGAATCGGCGTGGTGACCGGCGTGTGCCGGCGGATTGCGTTTCTTGATTATCTGCCCAGAAAAATCGGCGAGGAAGGGGAGTTGGCGCGCATCTGGAAAGGAGACACCGATTTGTCGAGCGGACCACGGCAGAGCGGCGGGGAGGATCCGGCGGGAAACGAGCTGCATCCCGGTTTTGTCGGTGCCAACGAAAACACCCCGCCGGGAAGAGCTTCCCGACGGGGTGTGTGGAATCAGACGGCGAATCGTCCGGCCAGAGCCGCGCTCAGCCGAATTTCGCGATCTTCGCGATGAGGTCGGCGGTGCGGGTCGAGTAGCCGTACTCGTTGTCGTACCAGCCGAGCACCTTCACCAGGTTCCCCTGCATGACCGACGTCCAGGGGGCGTCGAAGATGCAACTGTGGGAGTTGCCGATGATGTCGCTGGAGACGATCGGGTCTTCGTTGTACTCGAGGATCCCCTTGAGGTCGGTCTGAGAGGCGGCCTTGATCGCCTCGTTGATCTCTTCCTTGGTGACGTTCTTGGCCAGCACCGCCGTCCGGTCGGTGATCGAACCGGCGGGAACCGGAACCCGCAGGCTGATGCCCGTGAGCTTCCCGTTGACCGCGGGCAACACTTCACCCACCGCCTTCGCCGCCCCCGTCGAGGTGGGGATGATGTTCAGCGCGGCGGCCCGCGACCGGTGCATGTCGGCATGCAGCTGGTCCGACACCTTCTGGTCGTTGGTGTAGGCGTGCACCGTGGTCATCAGACCCTTCTCGATCCCGAACTTGCTGTGCAGGACCTTGACCATCGGGGCGAGGCAGTTGGTCGTGCAGCTGGCGTTCGAGATGCACTTGTGGGCGGCGGTCAGCTCGCCGTCGTTGACCCCCATCACGACCGTCAGGTCGGGCTTGTCCTTGGCCGGGGCCGAGAGCACCACCCGCTTCGCACCCGCGGTCAGGTGGCTGTCGTAGCCGGGCTTGCCGTCTTTCTCACGCCCGGTGAAAAACCCGGTCGACTCGACCGCGACGTCGACATTGTGCGCCTTCCAGGGGAGGCTGCGGGGGTCTTTCTCGGCACAGATCTTGATCTTCTTGCCATTGACCACGAGCGAGTCGCCGTCGACCGAGACCGTACCCTGGAACCGGCCCTGCACCGAATCATACTTCAGCAGCATCGCCAGCGACTGGGGGCTGCCCAGATCGTTGATCGCCACGACATCGAACTCCGACGGGCGCGACGCCATCACCCGAAACAGGATTCGTCCAATCCGCCCAAACCCATTGATGCCGACACGAACAGACACAGAAACACACTCCTGAGAAAAGAGACCGGCAGGCGCCGCGGCAACCCCCCTCCGATTCGCTCCCGAATCGCCGGGTTCCCGCTTGCAACCGCCACAAACCGCCTGAACGCTCAAACCGCTGGAATGCTAACGAGTGCCCCCCGAAAACGCGAGTTGGCGGTTGATCAGCGGGGCCAGCCCGGACCTGCCGCCCGGCCTGGGACCCGGCCGACGCCCCACTCCGGCGGCGACCGGCCCCTCCCCGTTCCTGACGCGGACTCGACCGGCGTTTGATCGAAGCCTGGCCGCCGCTTCCCCCGGGACGCGGCCGAATGACGGGGCCGGGAAAAATCGTGCCACTCTCTGCAACCCGCCTTCACACAACGGCTTCCGCCGCCGCCAGACAGGCAGTGTCTGGGCAGATCTGGAAAAATGAACAGATCTGTCTTGCGAAGAGGGAAATTCGTGGAGAAAATGGACAAAAGAACAGAAATTTTCTCCTGTGGTTTTGCAAGAGGCTTGGCATGGCCTGGCTCCCCCGACGTCCGCTGCTGCCCCTCGAACTCGTTGCCGATCGGGTCGCCAATCCCACCCT
>JBKDUK010000245.1:0-2174 GCA_046339535.1 Planctomycetaceae bacterium
CGGACTTCGAACGCAATCCTGACTGGATAGAGGTCATTCGTGGGGGGGCCCCGACCCGGGGTAGGTGCTGCGCACCAACCCCGGGCGGAGGGAAGTATCCCCTACGGGGAATTGTTCGGCCGTGTGATGGTTCCGACACACACACGTGATCTCGCCGCGTTGGGGAACAGGCGATTCCCGATCCCGATGGGCAGTCGCACAACAGGAATCAACTCGGGGCTCGCGCCGCAATCCATCGACCTGATTTCAGAAAATGCGGTGTGAGGTGACAGATCATGACGCCCTCTTCCGATCAAGTGAATGAGCCGCACGCCTCAGCTGAACAATTCCGGGGCGACCACGCCGTGCACGTCGGTCAGCCGGAAATCGCGGCCGCCGTGCCGGTACGTCAGCCGTTCGTGATCGATCCCCATCAGATGCAGAATCGTGGCGTGGAAGTCGTGCACGTGCATCGCCTTCTCAGCGGGCCGGATGCCGTGCTCATCGGTTGAGCCGTAGACAAATCCCCGCTTCACCCCCGCCCCCGCCAGCCACGAGCTGAACGCCCAGTTGTGGTGTTCGCGCCCTGGGGCGTCGGCCGTGTTGTTGAACGGCGTGCGGCCGAACTCGCTCGTCCAGACCACCAGCACATCGTCGAACATCCCCCGCTGCTTCAGGTCCTGCAGCAGCCCGGCAATCGGCTGATCGACCTGCGGCGCCAGCCGGCCATGGTCGGCCATGTTCCCGTGCGAATCCCAGTTCGCGCTCGAGCCGGTGTGGATCAATTCCACAAACCGCACCCCCCGCTCGACCAGCCGGCGGGCCGCCAGACACTGCCAGCCAAATCCGTCCGTCTGCCCCGGCTTCAAGCCGTACAGTCCCAGGGTCGCCTCGGTCTCCTGTGAGAAATCGAGTGCCTGCGGCATCTCGCTTTGCATGCCATGGGCGGTCTCGAACGACCGGATGCGGGCCGCGAGTTGCGGGTCCTCGGCCCGGTTCTGCTGATGCGCCAGATTCAACGACTTGAGGGCCGCCAGTTCGAGTTCCTGCCGGCGCTCCGACGGAACGCGGCGCTTGAGATTCGCGACCGGCTCGGCACCCGGCATCACGCGAGTTCCCTGATGGGCGGCCGGCAGAAAGTCCGACGCCCAGACCTGGGTTCCCGCATACGGCATCTGCGGCGCCAGCACCAGAAACGACGGCAGGTTCTGGTTCACCGTCCCCAGTCCATAGCTCAACCACGAGCCGATGCTGGGGCGGGCGAAGGCGAACGACCCGGTGTGCATTCCCAGCGTCGCGTTGTAGTGATTCGAGTGGCTGGTGTGCAGCGAGCGGATCACCGCGAGGTCGTCGACCTGATTGGCAACATGCGGAAACAGGTCGCTCACCTCAATGCCGCTCTGCCCGCGGGGGGCGAACTTCCAGTCGGGCCGTTTCAGGAAGATCTTCTCGTACCCCGGGCGGTTGCGCGTCTCGGGATGATCGAACACCACCTGTTTGCCATGGTCGGCGAAGAGCTGGGGCTTGGGGTCGAACGAATCGACATGCGACACCCCGCCGCTCATGAACAGAAAGATCACCGCCTTGGCCTTCGGGGCGAAGTGCGGATCACGCGGAGCCAGCGGATTGGTCGGACCGGCCGGCCGCGGGGCCGGAGCATCGGCCGCCAACAGCTCGCTCAACAGCCCGGGAAACAGCAGCGAATTCGCCACTGCCGATTTCAACACCATCCGTCGCGACAACTCGGGAAGGTTCATCGCCACACTCCAGTCAGACACAGCATCAGAAACGTCGTGAGCACCCGGCCGGGGAACGCACTCGACCGGCCCGGTACGGCCCGCCAGCGGCGCGGCCGTCGGCGGGAACCGACTCAATCCACGTACAGAAACTCGTTCCCCGCCAGCACAATGCGGGCCAAAGCCGACCAGACCGCCAGCGGCCGCTCGGGCTCGGGCTGTGCTGGCTCGGTTGTCTCGGCCACCGCGGCGGTGTACTCGGCGGTGAAGCCCAACGCGGCGGCCACCTCGGCCGGCGTCGCCTCGCGCTGCAGCGCCAGCTCGTACAACAGCCGCACGCGGGCGTCGAGAAACAACCAGACACCCGGGTGTCCCGGTCCGTCGGCATGCGGGTTGGCCTGCAGGAAGTCTCCCGTCACGTCGTGGGCCAGGTTCCAACGGCGGTTGTCTCCCCCCTGT